>CAZRIT010000001.1:0-50742 GCA_964600225.1 uncultured Oscillospiraceae bacterium
GGATTCCGATTTCCCCCTTACGGCCCCCCGACACCCCCCTGTAACCCCTTAAACCAGCCGCTCAATCGCCGCGGGGCTTGTCGGGTTGCTACAAGGGGTTTTGCTCCTGGTGCCGCAGCGGACGCAGACAACGTTCCTCGCTCACACTCGGAAAGATTCTTTGTTTTTTCGCTCCCTAGAATGACAGGGAGAGAAGCCAAAAACAAGCCGCACCCTTTTCGGGGGCTTTGCCTTATCAAGATCGCGGCAGCAAATCGCCAGCCAATTCATTGCTTTTTCGGCGGCACAAATTCCAGCAGATCGCCGATGTCGCATTCCAACACCGTGCAGATTCTTGCCAGCACATCGATATCCAGCTTGATTTGAATGGTACCGTAATTCTCCATCCGTATTGCTCCTGTCCAATGCCCCCAAAACCTGTGTTATCTCGCCCCGCATCCTGCTGCCGCGTCAGTCGTCCGCCCGTTCCGCCGTGCAGCCGCTGAGGTGGCAGGCGCTTAGCAGCACTTCGACATCGTCTGCGGTTGCGCAGGGATAATCCTCGTTCAAAATATAGCAGCCCGTGGCGGACACGGCGCCGCCCTCGCCCATGGTGAAGGCAATCAGCACGGGGAACCCCGTTTCATAGGTATACAGGTACAGCGTGTCGGCCGTAAGCTCGTCGCTGACAAACACCTTGTTGCCCGTATAGATGGAGGAGGCGGCGATGGTGGCGGCGCCGCTGCGGCCGTTTACCTGATTCGCCAGGCTCGCAAGCAGCCGATGCTGCAAATTGTCCCGTAACGCCTGCGACAATGCGGGCGGCTCGGCGGTGGTGACGATGGCAAGTACCTGCCCAAGCAGATCGCTCGGCAGCGTTACCCGATAGGCCGCTTTCGGCGCGGTATAGTCGCCCTCGGCGATGGCGGCGGCGACCGCGTCAATCCCGTCGGAGGCGGATAGCAGCGCGCCATATGCATCGGAGCGCACCATTTCGTCCATGAGCGCAATCACATCCAGCCCGTACTCGTACAGCGTTTGGTTTGCGGGCGCTGCGGCCCCATCCGCGCCCTTGCCGCAGGCGCAGAATAACAGGCAAAACGCAAGCGTAAGGCATACCGTGATCTTTTTCATGATCGATTCCCTCCGTAAGCAGCGTAATTGATTTTATCAAAACAAGTATACCATCTACGGCGGGGCATGGGATTGCCCGATTTGTAACGACTTTGTGAATCCGAACGCTTGATGTTGACAGAATGAAATACTAAGTCTACAATAGTAGATATTTAATTAAGCATCAAACTGATACATGTATCAATGGAGGTCAACATGAAAGAAACGCTGTCCCGTCACGAATGGTCGATCATGGAGGTACTTTGGCATCGAAATCCATTGTTTATGTCCGACATTATCGAGGCCATGCAGATAAACGTTGACTGGAATCGTTCCAGCTTCCAAACGTACCTGAAACGCATGGTGGATAAGGGCTATGTGGGGTACAAAACCATTCGGGGCAGTCGCAACTACTTCCCCCTAATTAACCGGGAGGACTGTGTAGAGAACGAGAGCAATGCCGTGCTGAACAAGCTGACGGAACAGAGCGCAAAGATGTTCCTTGCCAGCATGATTCAAAAGAGCGGCCTGACCGAAGAGGATCGTGCTGCGCTGCAAACGCTGATTGCGAGCCTGGGCAACGATCCCAACAAGGAGTAAACCATGCATATAATCAATACGCTCGTTGAGATCACGATCTATTCTGCGGTGATCTTTGGGATGCTGCTTCTTATGAAGCGATGCCTTGGAAAAAAGATGTCTCCCGCGCTCCATTATGCGCTGTGGTTTGTGCTGCTTGCACGGCTGGTGATTCCCGTCACCATCGACAGCGGATTCCGTCTGTTTACGCTGCCGAGCGACAGGCCCGTAATCGGTGCGCCCGCATCGGAACCGCAATGGACGGCGCCCGACGGCAATTTGGATTGGGGCGCGCTGCCCGCGTTCACCGCGCAGGCCGACCCTGCCGCAAACGCAGTGCCCGCACAGGCCGCAGCCGTGCCACAGGCGACGGGTAAGCCGTCTGCTTTACGGATACTGCCAATTGTGTGGATAGCGGGTATGGCCGCATGCGGGCTTTGGCTGGCCGTGCTGTACGCGGCCCTGCTGCGGCGCATCCGCAGGAATCAGGCAAAGCCTTCAAAGAAGCTTGCTGCGATATTGGAGGAAGTGAAAGCGGAGCTTGGCATCCACGCACAGATTCGGTTAATCTGCCTGTATGAATACGGTACGCCCGCTTTGATGTTCCCCAATACCGTGCTGATGCCCGTGGACGCGCTGGCCGCAATGAACGCGGAGCAAATCAAGTTTGCGCTGCGGCATGAACTGACGCACTTTAGACGCGGCGATCACATCGTAGGGCTGCTGCTTTCGGTGCTGAATGCAGTTTATTGGTTTAATCCCATTGTGTGGGTGGCATTCCATATGCTGCGCTCCGATATGGAAACGGCTTGCGACGCGACGGTCACGCGATGGTTGACAAAGGCCGAGAAGAATGATTACGCGTGCCTGATTCTAAAGCTGTTTGCACAGCCGGAGCATCGGCAAATCGTTCTCGGTATGGCGCAAAACAGTACGCGCAAGATGGCCGAGCAACGTATTCGCGGTGTTTTTATGCGCAAGTCCAGTAAACCGATAGCAAAGGTCGCTTGCCTCGTCATGGTGCTTGTCATGTTGATCGGCTGTTTTACGACGGCGTGCATGCCCGTAAGACAGGCGGCGGCCCAAGTCGGTACCGTCGGCGGCGCGGACGGGGCAACGGATGTGCCTGTCGCGGGTGTGCCGACGCGGACGGCCCTGCAACCCGTCGGGCGGTGGCAGGAGGCTTGGCATAAGGATGCGTACAAGGTGGAAATCGACGCGGAGATCATCGCGCCCGAGGGACTGTCGGCAACAATACCGATTCTTACGCCGAGAACGTTCCAAACGGCCGATATCGAGCACTTTTTGCACATCTTTTTCGATGGACGCGAGGTGAAAAACTACAATCCCACAACGAAAGCGGAATGGCAGGAGCTTTTAGAACAGGAACAGGAATTGCTTGCCGCGCTGCAAGCGGGAAGTGCGCCGGAATATGATCTGCGCCCCATCAGCGAACAGATTACAAGCTGCGAAGAACGGATTGCATCCATTGAAGTGGCAATTTCTTCTGCCAACGATCAAGAAGTGAGCGACGCGCCGTTGAGCTTGGACATGCTGCCCCGCAGCCAATATGAATCTACGGCAAATTTCTACAACAAGGATGAGGAAGGCAATGAACACCTGATGCTGGTTTCGCAATATACGGGTGTCGGCTCTCTCGTTTGGTACGGAGATAGACCCTATGAGTATTCGCGTGTTCCCGATTCGGAAGTGGATCAAGACGGATTGCCGAATCTCGCGGCGGCAGAAAAATTAGCGGCGGATTACATGGCGCAGCTTGGCATATCGGATTACGCGCCAAGCGGGCAATCGATTGTCCGGCAGGGCGACGATTATGCTTACTCATTCCGCTATACCCGTACATATGGTGCAATGCCGTTTTTGAACATACAGGCTGTACCGAGCGGCTTGGATTCCACCATGCCGCAGGAATCAACTACGCCTATTTTTGCTGAATCAATCAGCATCGTCAGCGATGGAACGTCGATTATATGGTTGGAATGGCGTTATCCATTTACAGTAACGGATTCGCAGGAGCTTGACGCCCCTATTTTGACCGCAGAACAGGCAAAGGAACTGGCAAAAAAGGCGCTCGATCAATACATGACGGAGCGCGACGATCCATATACGCTTACTATTACGCAGTTACGCTTGGGCGGTTGCTATGTGTACGGTAAAGCTACGGACAGTTACCAATACATTCCCGTTTGGGATGTGATCGGTTTCCTGTCGCAAGAGGATGGCTCCCGTGTCTTGGGTGATGGGGAACAGCCGTTGAGCATGGTTACAATCAATGCGATGGACGGCTCCATTGTAAATCGGGAACGAGTCAACTGACATCGGCATTCCCAACGGCTTCTACGCAAAAGCATGCAATTGTGTTGCTAACGGCGTTGACAATAGCACGCAATTTCTCAAAATTTCTTGCCACTATTTGATGTGGACAAAGGAAAGAAAAATCCCTAAATCACTAGAGATTTAGGGATTTTTGCTGGTCTGGGTGACTGGACTTGAACCAGCGACCTCTTGACCCCCAGTCAAGCACGCTACCAAACTGCGCCACACCCAGACGGTCGCCTTGCGAACCTCTGTATCGTAGCATCAGTCGGGCGCGTTGTCAAGACCCGTTCGCATCCGAAAACGGAGAAAATCGACAGCGCGAATCCCTCCGCACAGCGCCGTCGGGCGGGTTCGGATTTGCACGGCGCGCCAACACTGTATCGGCACATTTGGCGCCGCGACGACCGCAGGGGTTTGGCTTCCCTCGCCTTAAGGTTTGGCTCCCCTTGCCTTAAGACGTATGCACTCTTGCAAGCCGCATCCAAGCAACTCTTTCGTGGCGTTTTGCTTGGCGTTGTAGTATACTAAACATATGGAAGGAGGCGTTGACCATGAAAATGTTGTTTGCCGTGATTCAAAATGACGACAACAGGGCGCTGACGCGCGCTTTGGTCGAGGAGGGGCTCAGTGTAACGCGCATTGCCAGCACGGGCGGGTTTTTGCGCGGAGGGAACACAACCTTAATGATCGGGGTGGAGGATGACAAGGTGCAGACGGCGCTGGATACCATCCGCCGCGTATCGAGCCGCCGCCATGTTGTGACCGTGCCCGCAAGCGGTATCCCGCACAATATCGAAAGCGTCAGCATGCCCGTTTCGGTGGAGGTGGGCGGCGCAACGGTGTTTACGCTGGATGTAAGCGATTACGTCCATTATTAACAGCCCTTTCGTACTGATTTATGTCGCAAACCATTGCCGAGCGGAAGCCGCTGTTTTCCGCGGAGGCGCTCAAAGGATTGATCATTCCGCTGCTGATTGAGCAGCTTTTGGCTATGTCCGTCGGCGCGGCCGATACCATCATGCTTTCAGGCGTGGGCGAGGCGGCCGTATCGGGCGTATCGCTGGTGGATACCATCAACAACCTCATCATCAAAATACTGGCCGCCCTGGCCACGGGCGGCACGGTGGTATGCGCGCAGTATATCGGTCGCAAGGACCCCGAAAACGCGCGCATGGCCGCCAAGCAGGTGCTGTATGTGGCGGTGGCGCTTGCGCTGCTGGTCATGCTGCCGATGCTTCTTGTGCGCAGGCCGCTCATCGGCCTGATCTTTGGCACCATCGAGCCCGCCGTCATGGAGAATGCCGACGTCTACCTGCTGCTGACCGCGCTGTCGTTTCCGTTTTTGGCTGTATACAATGCGTGCGCCGCGGTGTTTCGCGCCATGGGCAACAGCCGCGTTTCGCTCAACGCCTCCGCCATCATGAACGGCGTCAACATCGCGGGCAACGCGATATTGATCTACGGCTTTGGCTGGGGCGCGATGGGCGCGGGCGTGGCGACGCTCGCTTCCCGCATGATCGCCGCGGTGATCATGATGCGGCTGATTCAAAACCCCGATAACACCATATGGCTGTCCGATGTGCTCAAGCTGCGCTTTGACGGCGGCATGATCAAAAGCATCCTGCGCATCGGCGTGCCGGGCGCCATCGAAAACGGCATGTTCAACTTCGGCAAACTCATCGTGCAGTCGCAGGTGGCCTTGCTTGGCACCTCGGCGCTGGCGGCCAACGCCATCATGTTCACCATCGGCAACTTCGGCCTGGTGCCGGGGCTGGCCATGGGCATGGCCATGGTGACCGTGGTGGGGCAGTGCGTCGGGGCCAACGACTATGCGCAGGCCAAGCGGTACGTCGGCAAGCTGATGCTGATGGGATATGTGGCAATGGGCGTTTCCAACCTGCCGCTGATTCCGCTGTGCGGATGGATTACGGGGCTGTTCCGCCTGTCCGCCGAGGCTGCGGGAATGGTTCAACAGACGCTGCCGCTGTTTGCGCTGCTGCACTTTGCCATCTGGCCGCTTGCATTCCTGCTGCCCAACGCCCTGCGCGCGGCGGGCGACGCGGGCTTTACCATGACGATATCCATGCTCTCCATGTGGACCATGCGCGTGGGCTTGTGCTATGTGTTTGTGGGACGGCTGGGCCTGGGCCTGCAGGGCGTGTGGTACGCCATGTATGCCGACTGGGTGGTGCGCATTGCGTGCTTTACGATCCGCTACTTTTCGGGCAAATGGATGACGAAGCGGGTGATATCGTGACCGAGCTGTACATTGCCGATATCCGCCCTCTGCGCGGGCGTGAACAGGAACTTCTCGGTCAATTGGACGCACAGCGCAGGGCGCGCGCCGTGCAATACCGCATGGAGGAGGATCGGCTGCGCTGCATTGCGGCGGGGCTGCTGCTCAACCGCGTTTTGGGCAAGGATGCGGTGTTGGCGATGCGCTTTGGCGCGTTCGGCAAGCCGTATCTGCTGCATGGCCCGTGCTTCAACCTGTCGCACACGGGCGATTATGTGATGCTTGCCACGCATGAAGCGGAGGTGGGCGCGGATATTGAGCGCGTGCGGCGGCGCGATCCCATGCGGCTGGCAAGGCGTTTTTTTCACCCAGACGAGTACGCCCTGCTGGAGGCGGCCGAGGATCCTATGGAGACGTTTTGCCTGATCTGGACGTTGAAGGAAAGTTTTATCAAGGCCGACGGGCGCGGGTTTGCCATCCCGTCGCGCAGCTATTGCATTCTGCCGCATGGCGACGGCGCGGTGATGAAGGGGGGCGACAGCCGCCGTTTCCGCACCTATCGACGTGGGGACGATTACCGCATGGCGGTGTGCGCGCGCGACGATTGCTTCCCCGACGGGCCAACGCTTGTGACCTTTTAAAAGCAAAACATGGAAATGCCCGCACGGAGAAACGTGCGGGCATTGTGATTGCAACGAAATTCGTTCAAGGAAGTCCTTGCGGCTGCTTTCCTTAGAACAGATCGAACTCCGTGGTGACCTCCACCTGGTTGCCGTCGGGATCGACGAGGGTTTTGAGGATGCGGTAGGTGCCGTGCTCCAGCGCCTCGTAGTGATTGGCAAAATCAAACGTGAATGTCGTGGTCTCATGCGCGGGCACGATCAGCAGCGCCATGATCACGGCCTCGTTGGTGAGCGGCACGGCCTGCCAGGCGCCGTCGACAAGCTGCTCAAGACGCTGCACATAGTCGGTCGAGTAGGTGACGTCGCTGTCGTTGACCAGCGCCACGGTGACCTCGGTCATGTCGAGCGTGACGGTCTTGGGCTTGACGGACATCATGAGTGTATCCACGGCAAACGTCGGCTCGGGCACAACCTCCGTCGGCGCGGGCGTGGGCGTGTTCTGTGCGGCGGGCTTGCAGCCAAGCGTTGCGCCAAGCACCATGAGCAGGGCCGTGATGAGCAGGATGGACTTTTTCATATCTGTAATTCCTCAGCTTTCTTTTGTCTTTCACCCATAACACCTTTGATACGGTATTATGGTTGCAGGAAAATGAAAAATGTATTCCTCAAAATGCAAGTGCTTCTTAAAACGCGTTGCTGCTAATTCATGCTGGGTCGCAAAAAAGATATTCTTGATCAACCATTGCACTTTTGTTTAGTTTTGATAAAATAAAGACGGATAAGGCGTTTGCCATTGGGCAGAAAACGAACTTGTTAGCGGTGTACAGAATAATGTTTATACTAAAACCGCTGATGGGTTAGGAGATTTGATGAATGGTTTAAAGATATACTCTTTTTTCGCAGGAAGCGGTTTTTTAGATTTGGGTTTTGAAATGTCAGGTTTTAGAATAGAATTTGTGAACGAGATTTCCAGTTCGTTTATAAAAGCTTATCAGTATTCAAGAAAAAAGATGGGGCTATTACCGCCCACATACGGATATGCAAATGCTGACATCAATAAATATCTGCATTTGCATTCATTAGAACTGAGCAAATACGTTCTCGAATCCAGAGAAGACGGTAGTATTGTAGGGTTTATCGGGGGACCGCCTTGCCCTGATTTTTCGATTGCGGGGACGCAACAGGGAAAGAACGGAGATAACGGCAAATTATCATTATCGTATATTGAATTGATTATTGCTCAAAGGCCAGATTTTTTCTTGTATGAAAATGTAAAAGGATTATGGCGGACAGCCAAGCATCGCGCCTTTTTTGATGAGCTAAAGACTCGATTATCAGAAGCTGATTATTGCATGACGGATAGACTTACCAATTCAATCGAATTCGGTGCGCCGCAGGATCGAGATCGGATTCTGCTGTTTGGCGTTAGCAAACGAGTATTAGATGCCTATGGCCTATCCATTGCTGATTTCCCATGGGAAAAGTACACAACTAATTCCTTAAAGGAGGTTAAGTCGAAACCATGGCCGCGTACAGAGCCATTTTTTGAAAACATCCAGAAAAGCTGTCCGGTTGGTTTGCCAGAGGAGTTGACTGTTCAATACTGGTTTGAGAAAAATGATGTTGAGAATCATCCAAATGCAAACGATTGTTTCGTTCCGCGCGCAGGAGCGCAGCGCATGAAAACGATTTATGAAGGTGACGATTCAAAAAAGTCGTTCAAGAGAATTCATCGCTGGCGGTATTCTCCAACTGTTTGTTATGGGAATAATGAGGTGCATTTGCATCCATATAAGCCAAGACGGCTCACCGTAGCGGAAGCACTTGCTATTCAATCGCTTCCGAGAGAATTTGTGTTACCTGATGATATGGTTTCAGAACCATCGATTCATGCCTGCTGTTATGGAAGTCGAGCATACAACAGGTATTACTTCTGGACTGACAAGAATGAAAGGATTGCAAGAAGTAATGCCTGCTTTCAAAACCCGATATGTGGTTGTTGCTCCGGACGATGACAGAGAAAGAGTTATAAACGAGGCAAACCGTCCACAGTTTCTTGGTTTGGAAGCTCGATACTTCCCGTACTCATCGGTTGAAGAACTTTACTATATTTGTACGCACAGAAAGTTACATGGGATTACACAGGATTTCCTTGACTGCTATATGGAAAGCGTTATACAAAACTAAGTGTGGCGCTTAATTGTTTCAATGCCAAATGACATGGTCGCATATTCTTATTGTGTTACTGCCCTGAATAATGGTTAAATCGCAGGGGCGGCACATTGCCGCCCCGTGTCGATGGAAAAAGCGTATCTGCTGATCGAGCGCATCCGACGCCTAGTCGTTGAGCACGTCCTCCTTGAGCAGCGCGCGCGCGATATCGTACTTCATCTGGCTCCATTCCTGCCCCATCGGCAGCTTGACCTCCAGCATGACGCACACAAGCCGCGCGTTCTCCTCGGTGACGGGCACGCCGTCGAGGCTGTCGCGCCAGCAGACAAACCACGCAAGCTCGCGCGTTTTGTCGTTGGTGATCTCCGCCGTGCCCGTTTTACCCGCAAAGGTATAGCCCACGGTGAGCGGGTTACGGGTGATGAAGGACTTGGTCATGTAGCGCGCGGTGCCATCGGTGCAGACCTTCAACAGCGCGGGGTAGAGGGTATCGATGGTGGACTGCTGGAACACCTGCTTGCGGTAGATTTGCGGCGTGCGCTGCTCCACAAGCGAGTAGTCCGTGCCGCTGGCGTGCCAGACGGAATCCACCAGGTACGGCTGCATGATAGTGCCGTTGTTGGCGTAGGCGCTGGCAAAGCAGGCCATGTGCAGCGGCGACATCATAATCTGGCCCTGCCCGTAGCCCGTGACGGCCAGGTCGTAATCGTTTTGCGCCTTGGTCTTGTCGTATAGCTGCGGGGTGCTGACCTCCAGCTGCAGCGGCAGGCCCGTGTTTTCATCGAGCGTGCCCTCCTGCACCTCCAATCGGATGGGCGTCGTCCAGCCGACCTTCTCCATGTAGGCCTCGTACTTTGTCCAGCCCATGCGCATGGCGCCGTAGGCAAAGTACAAGTTATCGGAGGAGATGACGGAGTTGACCATGTTCATGGGGCTCGGACGGCTGTCGCTGTGGGTACGGCGCAGCGGGCGCGCGGTGCCGCCGCTTTGCTCGTTCCACGAATCGGGCGATTTGCGGTCCTGCAGGCTGGCAAGGAACGCCTCGGACGGGAACCACGCGTCCACGTCGATTTCCTCGGAGCCGGGGAACACATCGCCCGCGTTGAGGGTGTTGGTCTCCAGCAGCGCCGCGCTGGTCATGAGCTTGAATACCGAGCCCGGCGTATACAGGCCCTGCGTGGCGCGGTTGTAGAGGGGTATGTCCTCGTGCTGGCGCAGCGCTTCCCACTCCTCCTCCGGCATACCGCGGGCAACGTAGTTGAGGTCGAAGCCCGGGAAGGAGATCATGGCCTGTATGGCGCCCGTCAGCGGGTTCATCACAACCACCGCGCCGTGTATGGAGTCGTCATAAACGGCGGTATCCACCACGGCCTCCAGCCGCTCCTGCAGCTCCGGCTTGATCGTCAGGTGCAAATCCTTGCCGTCGATGGCGTCGGTTTTGTAGAGCATGCCGCGGCTGCCGCCCTCGGCGTCCTGTATGTAGGTGAAGCGGCCGTTGGTGCCCAAAAGGGTATCCTCATAGACGTATTCCAGGCCGTATTTACCGATCCACGAGTCGCCGTTGTAGCGGGTATCGCCGATGCGCTCGTAATAAAGCTTTTCCTTTAATGTAATGATGCCCGCGTAGCCGACGACGTGGCAGAGCGATTCGCCGTGCGGATAGTAGCGCAGCGTGCCGTAGTTGGCCGTGTCGATGGCAAGGCCTTCGATGGAAAGCAGGCGCTGTTCCAGATCGAGGGTGAATTCATCGGGGAAGAAGGTTTGCAGCTTACAAAAGTCGTTGCGCTGCTTGCTCAGCGCCGTGCGCACGGCCTCCTCGTTCATCTCCATCTCGGGCGTGGCGGCCACGGTATTGACAAAGGTTTCCACATCGGGGATGGTGGAGGGGACGGCGAACACCGTGATGGTCTTGACGTTTTGCGCGTACGGCTCGCCGTCGCAGAGGATCTCGCCGCGGTTGGCCTGCAATACGCCCACGCGCAGGTTGTCGCCCCATTCCATCATGGGGAAGATCAGCTTGGGCGACCATTCGATGGTCCAGCGGTGCTCGATGCGGTTGGCGACGATTTCAAAATCGTAGGTCAGATCCCCGCCGCGCTCGGAATGATAGGTTAAGGAATAGTCCACCTTGGCCACGATCTCGCCGTCGAGCACATCGGTGGTGGTGTATTCGATGCCCGTGAGCTGCAACTCGTCGAAGATGCTGGTGTATTTTTCAACAAAGCCCACCTTGGTGATGGTTTTGACGATATCGGGATCATCGCCCGAGGGCGAGGGCGTAGGCGTAGGGGTTGTCCTGCCAAAGAGCCTGAGCCGTGGCGTGGGGGTGGCGGAGGCGGGGTCGGGCGTGGCGCCGGGCTCCGTGGCCAGCGCGGGCGAGGGCGTCAGCGCGGGGTCGGGCGTGGGGGTGGCGGTGACGTCGGGGTATTCGCCCGTCTCGGGGTTGGGGGTAAAGCCGTTCTCCATCTTGGGCGCAAGCGTCGGCTCGGGCGTATCGTCGGGGTTGGGCGTGGGGGAAGGCTCGCCCGTTCCGTCGGGCGAGGCGGAAGGATCGTCGGAAGGCGCGGCGGTATCGGCCGCGTCGGGAGAAGTCGTCGCGTCGCCGCCGTCGGTTGCATCGGGGGACGCGGAGCTATCCAAGCCGTCGGTGGCCGCCGGGTCGGGCGTGGCGTCGCTGTCGGCGTCGTCCCCGTCCTCATCGGGCTTGTCGAAGCCGAACAGCTCCCGCCAAAATTGACGTTTTGCTTCCTTTTCCTCGGTTTCCCGCTCCAGCCGCTGCGCGCGCTCCTCCTCGGTTTCGGGCGCTTTGATGCTGTCGGCGAGCATTTCGTAAGCCTTATCAAACTCGCCCGCGTTGATATAATCCAAAAAACGATAGCAGTAGTCGCTGCCGCGCGTGGTCATGGCGCAGCCCGTGCTCAAAAAAGTTGTTGCCAAGGTCATCACGACCATCAGCATTGCCCAGATTCGTTTCATTCACAACCCCTGCCTTCATTCGTCGGGTACAAGGCCCAAAAAGCGGTCGCTGCCGCCCCTGTTTGTCGGTTCATTATATCAGACAATTATGACAAATCCATGCTTGCCACAAAAAATTCAAAAACAGGCAATATCCCGCATATGAATAGGGGAACGGGGGGATACGGGTATGGCGTGGCTTTGGGGCGCGATGTTTGCCGTGGGTACGGCGGCGATGATGATCCGATCGGGCGGGGACGCGGCGCTGGCCGCCATGCTGTCGGGCGGCGGCGAGGCGGTGACGCTGTGCCTGGAGCTTGCGGGGGCGTACCTGATGTTCATGGGGCTCATCGGTGTGGCGCAGCGCGCGGGGCTGATGGAAAAGCTATCCCATACGCTCGGCGGCGTGGTGCGGTGGCTGTTTCCCAACGCGGGCGGCGCGGCGGGGGCCATTGCACTGACGCTTTCGGCCAACATGCTCGGCATGGGCAACGCCGCCACACCCTTTGGCATTGCTGCCATGCGGCAGTTGGAACAGGAGAACCCGCATCCCGGCACGGCTACCTACGATATGTGCGCGTTCATCGCCATCAACGCGTCCGCGCTGCAGCTGCTGCCCACGGGCGTGCTGGCGCTCAGGGAGGCGGCGGGCAGCGCCGCGCCCGCGGATATCGTGCTGCCCGCCATCCTTGCAACCGCGTGCTCCACATTGACGGCGATTATCCTTTGCAGGTGGATTCTGCGCAGCGGCGGAGGGCGCGCTTGAGCAGCTATATCATGCCCGTGATGGCGGTGGCGGTCATCGTATACGGGCTGGCCAAGGGCGTGGATGTGTACGAGGCGTTTGCCGCGGGCGCGGCGGAAGCGCTGCCCGTGCTGCTGAAAATCCTGCCATACCTGGCGGCTATGCTCATTGCGGTGGGCATGCTGCGCGAAAGCGGACTGATGGACGCGCTGACGTCGCTCATTGCGCCCGCGTGCGCAAGGCTTGGCATGGACGCAGCGCTCGTGCCGCTGGTGCTGATACGGCCGTTTTCGGGCAGCGCCGCGATGGCCATTCTCAACGAGCTGTTCGTGGCCTATGGCCCCGATTCGCCCGTGGGGCGCACGGCGAGTATCTTGATGGGCTCGTCGGAGACGATTTTCTATGAGGTTGCGCTCTACTTTGGCGTGGTGGGCGTCAAAAAGACGCGCTTTGCCGTGCCCGTGGCGCTGGCGGCTGCGCTGGTGGCCACGGTACTGTCGGTGGCGCTCGGCCAATAATTCTTGTGTGCGGTTTCGTTGTCTGCTATACTAAACGAAAATTGGATCGTTCGTATCGGAAAACGGAACGGAAAACCGAGAATTCTGCCGAAAGAAGGACAAAACGATGCGGAAACGGGATGCAGCGGGTCAATTCACCAAAGCGGAACGCAGCTGGATCATGTACGACTGGGCCAACTCCGTCTATGCCACCAACATCATGGCGGCCATATTCCCCATCTATTACGCAAGCGTTGCCACCGATATGGGCAACAAGTGGTGGGGCATCGGGGTTTCGATTGCGTCGCTGGTGTGCGCGCTGCTTGCGCCCACGCTCGGCGCAATTGCCGATTTCAAGGGGTTTAAGAAACGGCTGCTGGCCATATTCATCGGCATCGGCGTGGTGTTCACGGCATTGATGGCGTTTGTGGGCACCTGGCAATGGATGCTGGTGGGGTACGTCATCTCCCATATCGGCTTCAGCGGCGCATGCGTGTTCTACGATTCCTTCCTCACCGACGTTACCACCAACGAGCGCATGGACCGCGTGTCCGCGCGCGGCTATGCCATGGGCTACATCGGCGGCAGCACAATTCCGTTTGTCATCTCCATCGTCCTGCTGCTATTGACCGATTTTTCGGTGGGCGCCATCAAGTTCTCCATCCTCATCACCAGCGTGTGGTGGGCGGCGTTCTCCATCCCGATTCTCAAAAACGTCGATCAAAAGCACTATGTGGAGACCCCGCCGTCGCAGCTTGCCAGGAGCGCGGGCAAAAACCTGGCCGAAACGTTCCGCAGCTGCGTCACCAACAGGGGCCTGCTGATCTATCTATTGGCATACTTTTTCTACATCGACGGCGTGGGCACGGTGATTTCGCTTGCCACCAACTATGGCGCAACGCTTGGGCTGGGCTCCACGGGCATGATTTTGGCGCTGCTGGTTACGCAGCTGGTCGCGGTGCCGTTTTCCATCCTGTTTGGCAAGCTTGCGGGGAAATTCGGCAACATCCGCATGATCGTTGCGGCCATTGCGGTGTATTTTTGCATCTGCGGCGTGGGCTTTTTCATGGGGCGCATGGTGGAGCCGTATCAACTGGATTATGTGGACCGCGCGCGCACGGCGGCGTCCGCGCAGGGCATGGAAGCAGGGCTAAGCCATGCGGATCAAAAGGTCTGGAGCACGATCGTTTCGGATATCGTGGAGGAAGGCAAGGACCTGCTGGCGGACGAAAACCGCGTGGACGCGTTCTCGGGCATGCTGTCGGATAAGTACATGCAGGTGGCGGACGAACAGAGCGTGCTGTATCGGTTTTCCGATGTCCAAGTGCGCCAAAAAGCCGCCGCGGCCGTGCAAAACATCGAGGTGGAATTGAGCGCGTTCACCGCGGACGCCGCGTTGAAAACGGGCTATGACGAGGCGCGCGGCACGGCGGGCATCCTGTTTTGGGTGCTGGCGGCGCTGGTGGGCACGGTGCAGGGCGGCATCCAGGCGCTGTCGCGCTCCTACTTCGGTAAGCTCGTGCCAAGGGAGCGCAGCGCGGAATACTTCGGCTTCTACGATATTTTCGGCAAGTTTGCAGCCGTCATCGGGCCGCTGCTGTACGCGGCGTTCTATATGCTTACCGACCGCGCCAGCGTGGGTATCTTGAGCCTGATTATCCTGTTTGCCGCGGGCGGTATATTGCTCACCGTGGGCGGCAAGGAGTTGAAAAAGACAGAGGAAGCCATGCGCATCGCCAACGCCAACTACGATGCACTGCATGCGGAGGATGAAGCGTAGAAGGATGCGAGCGATAGGTAAACTTGCGCTCGTCGGGCTGAGCCTGACGCTCTGCCAGACGGGCGTTCCCAAACAAGCCGTTGCCGAGGAAGCGGTGCCGAGCGTGCCGCTGGCGCTGACATGCATACTGCCTGAAAAACAGGCGCCCTACGAGTACCGCTTGACCGATCAGCTTACGGCCACGCGCGTTTCGCTGCGCGCGGACGAATCGGCGTCGTTCTCCTTTGACGAAGCGCCGCAGGGGCTTGTCGTCAAATGGTACGAAGTGCCAACGCAGTACACCGTTCGGCAATACGATATCGACGCCGTGCTCCTTTCCGAGGAGACGGCTGCTACGGGCAGCTTGAACCGCTATCACGCGCTGTCGGCGGATTGCCGCAGCGTTACGATTGATTCCGATGAAGCCGTCGCCATCTCCGAAATCGCCGTGTACGGGCAGGGCGCGCTGCCCGCGGATGTGCAGCAATGGGAACCGACCGAGGAGAAGGTTGATCTGCTCATCGTTGCCGCGCAGCCCGGGGCGGAGCTGAGTCAATTTGCGGGGCTGCTCCCCGCCTATGCCGTGGAACGGGATATTGCCACCGCCGTGGTCTATATGACCGATTGCGGCCGCCGTGCGCGCGCCGAGGAGGCGTTGACGGGGCTGTGGGGGATTGGAATCAAAAACGAACCGGTATTTGCGGGATTCATATCCGATAATAACGATTTGGAGTTTGTTGTGGAAACCATGTGGGAGAAGGATGCGACCGTTGGCTATCTGACGGAACTGATCGGCAGCCTTAACCCCAAGGTGGTTGTCACCCACGCGCCGATGGGCGAGGGCATCCTGTCCACGCACGCGTTTACGGGCAAATGCGTGACCGAGGCGGTGGCCGCCGCGGCCGAGCAGGGCTTGTGGCAGGTGGACAAGCTTTACCTCAACGGGGAGAGCGCGGACGCAACGCGGCTGAACCAAGAATTGCCGCTGGCGGCCTATGGCGGACGCACCGCATACGGGGTTGCCAAGGAGGCGTACCGCGCGCATGTATCGCAGCAGCTGTATTGGCCGACGCTTTCCGATGCGGGCTATACGCTTGCGGCCACCACCGTGGGTGAGGACGTGCAAAAGGATGATCTGTTTGAGCATATCGATACGGCCGCTTTGATCCGCCACGCCGCGCCGACGATTGCGCCAACCGCAACGCCTGCGCCCGTGGAGGCAACGGCTGTGCCTACGGTGCAGCCCGCCCCGACGCCGATTGCCGCGCTGCCCTTTGCAAAGGGCATGGACATGCAGCGGCTGGCGCTTGGCATCCTGATTGTGGGATTGCTCATGAGCGCGGCGCTGCTGCTGATCTTCCGCAAGCATCTGCGTAAGCCGTGGTCGGTATGCGCCCTGCTGCTTCCGTGCATGGCAGGCGTGGTGCTGTTTTTGCTGCTGGGCGGCATGCCGCCCAAGATGGAAAACGCCGCCGCCGCGCAGGGCCCGCTGCCGAGCGAGGCCGTGCTGCCAACGGATACGCCCGCGCCAACCGATACGCCCAAGCCAACCGATACGCCGACGCCCGCGCCCGCCGAGACGGCTTATGTGCCGCCGTTTGAGGAGGTTACGTTTGATACCGAGCATGGCTACTGGGCGTACCGCTCGCCGCTTTTGAGCGTTTCCGTGCAGCGCATCTATGCCGAGAATCGAGGCGATCCGCTGTGCTATTTTGTGGCGGATATTGTGGCGGCGGATGCGTATCAATTGCGCCCTGCGTTCGGCTCCGATGCGCACACGGGCGGCCGCGCGGAGTATCCGTGGGACATTGCGCGCACGTCGCGCGCGGTGCTGCTGATCACGGGCGATAACATGATCCGTTCCGATACGGGCCAAAAGGGCGTCATCATCCGCGACGGGCGGCTGTTTTTGAACAACGATCAGGAGGATACGCTGGCGGTGTATCCCGATATGAGCCTGCGCATCGAAAAGAAATGGAACCAGAACGCCACCCGCATGCTCGAGGACGGCGTGGAGAACAGCTTCTCCTTTGGCCCCACGCTGGTCATCGACGGCAAGGTCAACCCCAACGCGTACAAGCACCGCGTCAACCCGCGCAATCCGCGCGCGGGGCTGGGCATGGTGGAGCCGGGGCATTATGTGGCCATCGTTGTGGATGGGCGGCAGAAGGAATACAGCATCGGGCTGAACATGACCGATTTTGCTGCGCTCTTTACCGAATATGGCTGTCAGGTGGCCTATAACATGGATGGCGGGCTGTCGGCGTGCATGGTGTTTATGGGCATGCAGCTCAATAACCACGATGCGCTCGGCTTGCGCGATGCGGGTGAAAGCGCCGAGCAGCGCAAGATCTCCGATGGCGTGATGTTCGGCTACTCCGAGCTCGTCCCCACCGCCGAGGAAATGGAAGCGCTGGAGGACTAGGGGGACGGTTTGTACCTTTCTTTTGAAAAAGAAAGGTACCGAAAGAAAACTTCAAAAAAAGTATTCACAAAACAATAGAGAGAAGCGTAGCGCCCCCCTCTTGTCATTCTGAGGGCCGCAGGCTTCTTTCTTGTCATTCTGAGGGCCATAGGCTTCTTTTGTCATTCTGAGGGCCATAGGCCCGAAGAATCCGTCCCGCCGCAGCGGACGCGAACAACGGTTGCTCCCTGATGGGAGCAAAGATTCCTCGCTAACGCTCGGAATGACAGGAGTGTGCACTCGGAATGACAGGAGTGTGCACTCGGAATGACGCGGTGAGATGATGAAACAATCCATTATGAGAAGTTTTTTCTGCTGACTCTTTTTTTCAAAAAAGAGTAATTTAAACCGTAATCGCCTTCATGGGCGTGGTCGCGGCGATGGGGCCGCCGCCAAGGCAGACGTCGTCGGCGTAGAACACGACCCACTGGCCGGGGGTGACGGCGCGCTGCGGCCGATCGAATGTAACGGACGCGCCCGCGCCATCGATATGCACGGTAACGCCCTGATCGGCCTGCCGATACCGAAATTTGGTGGTGCAGGCAAACTCGCTCGTTGGCGGCGCGCCCGCAATCCAGTTGATCTTGGGTGCTTCCAGCGACAGGCTGAACAGCTCCTCGTGCTCGCCCTGCTGGACGATGAGAAGGTTGCGCTTCAGATCCTTGCCGATGACAAACCAGCTCTCGCCCGTGCCGCTTGCATAGCCGCCGATGCCAAGGCCCCTGCGCTGGCCGAGGGTGTAGTACATCAGCCCGTCGTGGCGGCCGATGACCCTGCCCGTTTCATCCACCATGTCGCCGGGGATGGCGGGCAAAAACTGCATCAAAAACTGTTTAAAGTTGCGTTCGCCGATGAAGCACACGCCCGTGCTGTCCTTCTTGTCGGCGTTGACAAAGCCGCAGGTGCGCGCAATGGCGCGCACATCGCTTTTGACCAGCCCGCCGATGGGGAACATGGCGGGCAGAAGCTGCGATTGCGTCAGGCCCGCAAGAAAGTATGTCTGGTCCTTTTTGGCGTCCGCAGCGCGCAGCAGCCGCACGCCATCGGCCTTGTCGAGGCGCGCGTAGTGGCCCGTGGCGAGGGCGGCTGCGCCCGTGGACACGGCAAAATCGAGGAACGCGCGGAACTTGATTTCGCAATTGCAGAGCACATCGGGGTTGGGCGTGCGGCCGTTGCGGTACTCGTCCAAAAAATAGGCGAACACGCGCTCGCGGTATTCGCGGGCAAAGTTGACGGTGTAGTAGGGGATGTCGATGGCCTCGCAAACACGCTGCACGTCGGCATAATCCGCCGCCGCGGTGCACACGCCGTCGTCGCCGTCCTCCTCCCAGTTTTTCATAAATACGCCCACGACATCATAGCCCTGCTGCTTGAGCAGGGCGGCCGCCACGGCGCTGTCCACGCCGCCCGACATGCCTACGATGACGTGGCCCGTGCGCACGCTACTGTTCCGTAACGGCCGTGGCTGTAAAGCCGCGGTCGGCGATAGCCTCGGAAAGGGCCTTGACGTCCCCGTCGAACGCGACGTCCGCGCCGCCGATGACGCAGTTTTCCACCGTGGCGCCGATGGCGGTCAGCCCGTCGGTTACGCTTTTGACGCAGTGCATGCAGCCCATGCCTTCGATTTGGATGTGATAACGCTTTATCATATAATGCAGCCTCCTTTGCGCTGCACCTAGTATAACACAAAGGAGGCCGTTTCCGAAGCCTTGCTTCGGGGAATTTACTTAGCCGCAGCCGCAGCCGCAGCTTCTGGTGGTCGGCGTGGCACCGCAGCCGCAGTCGCCGTTGCAGAAACGGGAGAGCAGCAAAATCCACACCAGGCTGTCGCAGGTATTGATCCCATCGTCACCATTGAGAATAAGCAGCAGGATCAGAATCCACCAAATGTTCCCGCCACCGAAATCACCCAAGAAACCCATACATAAGCCTCCTATCAGCTTTTTCATTTCGGCGATCATTGCCGATCATTGTATAGTACGCAGATTGGCCGCAAGTGGTGCAAGCGACGTCGGCGCAAAGGAGCGCATTCGGGCGGGATAAATGACAGGATAAAATTGACATGGAAGCGCGGGAACGCTAGAATAAACCATATACGTTTTGCAGACGTCGGGCCGATGGGGCGCGGCGCGCGATGAGGAGGAGTGACGACAATGGCAACGGAAAAAACAATGGATAAAATCGTATCACTGTGCAAGGGACGCGGCTTTGTGTACCCCGGCAGCGAGATCTACGGCGGCCTGGCCAATACCTGGGATTACGGCCCGCTGGGCGTGGAATTCAAAAACAACGTCAAGCGCGCCTGGTGGCGCAAGTTTGTGCAGGAAAGCCCCTACAACGTCGGCATGGACGCCGCCATTTTGATGAACCCCGCGGTCTGGGTGGCCAGCGGGCACGTCGGCGGCTTTTCCGATCCGCTGATGGATTGCAAGGCCTGCAAGGCCCGTTTCCGCGCGGATAAGCTCATTGAGGATTACGCTGCGGAAAACGGCCTGACGGACGTGCGCCCCGACGGCTGGACGAACGCCGAGATGGAGGCGTATATCTCCGAGCACGGCATTGCCTGCCCCGAGTGCGGCAAGCGGGATTTTACGGGGATACGCAAGTTCAACCTGATGTTTAAAACCTTCCAGGGTGTGACGGAGGATTCCGCGAGCGAGCTGTATCTTAGGCCCGAGACCGCGCAGGGCATATTCGTCAACTTCAAAAACGTGCAGCGCACCACGCGTAAAAAGATTCCCTTCGGCATTGCGCAGATCGGCAAATCCTTCCGAAACGAAATTACGCCCGGCAACTTCATATTCCGCATCCGCGAGTTTGAGCAGATGGAGCTGGAGTTTTTCTGCAAGCCCGGCACCGATTTGGAATGGTACGAGTACTGGAAGGCGTACTGCAAGAACTTCCTGCTGGCGGTTGGCATGCGCGAGGAGAATATTCGGCTGCGCGAGCATGAACAGGCAGAGCTGTCCCATTACAGCAACGGCACCACCGATATCGAGTACCTGTTCCCGTTCGGCTGGGGCGAGCTGTGGGGCGTGGCCGACCGTACGGATTTCGATCTCAAGGCGCATGCGTCGCACAGCGGCGAGAACTTTGAGTACGTCGACCCGTTTACCAACGAAAAGTATGTGCCATACTGCATTGAGCCGTCGCTCGGCGCGGACCGCGTGACGCTGGCGTTGCTTTGCGATGCGTACGACGAGGAGACGCTGGAGGGCGGCGACGTGCGCACGGTGCTCAGGTTCCACCCTGCGTTGGCGCCGTACAAATGCGCGGTGCTGCCGCTGTCCAAGAAGCTTTCCGAGAAGGCGACGGAGGTGTACAGCCTGCTCTCCAAGCACTTCATGGTGGACTATGACGAAACGGGTTCCATCGGCAAGCGCTACCGCCGCGAGGATGAAATCGGCACGCCCGTGTGTATCACGATCGATTTTGACACCGAGGCCGACGAGACCGTGACCGTGCGCGACCGCGACACCATGCAGCAAATGCGCATGCCCATTACGGAGCTGGCGGCCTACATACAGGAGAAAATGGAGTTCTGATGGTATTTGTCGACGCAATCGTAGACGCCGCCATCGACTGCGCAAAGCTTGTACCGTTCCTGTTTATCACGATATTGGTGATGGAATGGGTCGAGCACAGCGCGGGCGATCGGTTTGCCGTCGCCATCGAAAAAGCGGGCCGCTTTGGTCCTGTGGCGGGCGCGGCGCTGGGCATTGTGCCGCAATGCGGCTTTTCCGCGGCGTGCGCACACCTGTTCAACGGCGGCCTGGTGAGCGCGGGCACGCTGGCGGCGGTGTTTCTTTCCACGTCCGACGAGGCGCTGCCGATCCTGCTGGCCAACCCTGCGGGGTTTTCGGCCGTTTGGAAGCTTGTGCTGGTCAAGCTGATCGTGGCGGTGCCGGGCGGGCTGCTGCTGGACGCCATCTGGCCGATTGGCAGGCAGCGCGCCGCGTATGAAAGCCATGAGCACCCGCACGTTTGCAGCGCTGACGAGCAGCCAACGCATATCTTTGTGGCGGCGTTGAAGCGGACGGGTTCGATCCTGCTGTTTTTGTTCCTGGTGACGCTCACGCTCAATATTGTTATCAAGTTTATCGGGTACGATCGGCTGGCCGCGGGCCTGCTGCCGGGGTTCTTTCAGCCGTTTCTGGCTGCGTTGATCGGCATGATTCCCAACTGCGCCGCGTCGGTGCTGCTGACGCAGTTGTATCTGGACGGCATGCTCACCTTCGGCAGCGCGGTGGCGGGGCTTTGCACGGCCGCGGGCGTGGGGCTGCTGGTATTGCTCAAGGGCGACCGCGGCGCGCTGACCTATCTCAAGGTGCTCGGCTTTGTGGCGGCGGTGGCCGTGCTGGCGGGCACCGTACTGCAACTGTTGGCTTAACGGCATGGAACTGGGGGGTACGGTACAAAGCATCATATTCCGAAACGCGCAGAACGGCTGGACGGTGCTGGAGCTGCAGCCCGACGAAGGGGAAAAGACCTCCGTGGTGGGCGTGCTGCCGCTTTGCAGTGTCGGGGAGCGCGTGGTGCTGACGGGCATGTTTGTCAACCATGCCAAGTACGGCATGCAGTTCAAGGCGGAATCGTGCAAAACCCTTGCGCCTGCCACGCTTTCGGCGGTGGAGGGGTGGCTGGGCAGCGGGCTTATACGCGGCATTGGCAGGAGCACTGCGCACGATATTGTACAATTTTTCGGCATGGATACGCTGACGGTGTTTGACGAAACGCCCGAGCGGCTGACCGAGGTGCCGGGTATTGGCAAAAAGCGGCTCGGCACCATCATCGATTCCTATCGCCAAAACCGCACCATGCGCGATATCATGCTGTCTTTGGAGCCGTACGGGGTCACCGTCGGGCAGGCCATGAAGCTGTACCGCATCTATGGCGATACATGCATGGCGCGCATCGAGGAGAATCCCTATCAAATCATCGCGGACGTGGACGGCATCGGCTTTGTCACGGCCGATCGCATTGCGCAAAACGTATCGGGCTTTGCGTTCGATTCCGATTCCAGGCTGCGCGCGGGGCTTATCTACGCGCTTTCGCAGGCGGCCAACGAGAACGGCCACACCTTCCTGCCGCGCGACAGGCTGCTGACGTACGCCACGCAGCTATTGGGCGTGGCGGAAGCGCCGCTTTCGGATGCGCTCGACGGCCTGCTAAACGGCGGCCTGGCCGTTAGCCGCACGGTGGACGGGCAGGAGGGCGTGTTTTTGCCGTACATGCTGCGCAGCGAGGACGCCATCGCCGAAAAGCTGATTCGGCTGTTCGAAAAGCCGATTGAGAACCCGTTTTTCGATTTTGAAGCGCACCGCGCCGCGCAAAAGCTGACGCTTTCCGAGCAGCAGCAGTATGCCGTGCAGGCGGCGCTGAGCGAGGGCGTGCTGGTCATCACGGGCGGCCCCGGAACAGGCAAGACCACCATCATCCGCTTCATCACCTCCATCATGGCCGAGATGGGGCTGGATGTGGCGCTGACTGCGCCCACGGGGCGCGCGGCCAAGCGCATGACCGAGGCCACGGGGCAGGACGCAAAAACGCTGCATCGATTGCTGGAATATGTCCCGGGCGAGGGGTTCCAGCGAAACCGCGACAACCCGCTGTTTTTTGATATGATCATTGTGGATGAGGCGTCCATGGTGGACGTGCCGCTGCTGCACGCGCTGCTGTCCGCCGTGCCGCAGGGCACAAGGCTGATTATGGTGGGCGATGCTGACCAGCTCCCGCCCGTCGGCCCGGGGGACGCCCTGCGCGATATCATCGACAGCGAGACCGTGCGCGTGGTGCGGCTGACGGAGATATTCCGCCAGGCGCGGCGCAGCATGATCGTCACCAACGCCCACCGCATCAACGAGGGCGTGGAGCCGTATCTGGACGCGCCCGAATCGGACTTTCGGTTTGAGCAGATTCCCAATCAGGAGGGGATTCTCAGGCGCATCCTGTCGCTCTATGCAGGCGCGGGCGGCGATTTACCCACCAACGAGCCGCTCATGGACGTGCAGGTGCTTGCGCCCATGAAGAAGGGGCTGCTGGGCGTGAACAACATCAATATCAGCCTGCAGGCGGCCATCAATCCGCCGTCGGACGGCAAGGCGGAGCACATCAGCGGCGAGACGCTGTTTCGCGAGGGCGACCGCATCATGCAGATCAAGAACGATTACAGGGTGGAGTGGACCCGACGCGGCAAAAACGGCGAGAACGAGGAGGGGCAGGGCGCGTTCAACGGCGATCTGGGCACGGTGTTTTCCATCAATGCGCATGCGCGCCGCATGCAGGTGCTGTACGATGACGATCGGCTGGCGTCGTTTGAGTTTACACAGCTCGACGAGCTGGACCTGGCCTACTGCATCTCCATCCACAAGAGCCAGGGCAGCGAATTCCCCATTGTGATACTGCCCATGTTTGGCGGCATGTCGCCCATGCTCACGCGCAATTTGCTGTATACGGCCGTTACGCGCGCAAAGCGATTGGTCGTGTGCGTCGGTCGCCGCGACGCCATTGCCGCCATGGTGGAAAATAACCGCACCAACCGCCGCTTTACGGCGCTGGATACGCTGCTTGCCGAGTGGCGGAGGCTCCAATGAACCGCATCGAGCGGCTCGTGGGCGATATCCTGTTTCCCGATGGGCTGGTGTGCTTTGTGTGCGATACGGAAACGCACCTTGGCCCCGACGGGCTCTGCGACGAATGCCGCGGGAAGCTGCGCACCGCGGGCGAAATCGCGTGCCTGCCGCCGCTCGACGGGCTGTACGCGGGGCTGTTGTACGATGAAATGCTGCATTGGCCCGTGCATCGGCTCAAATATGGCAAACAGACGTGGCTGGCGAGGTATCTGGCACAGTATATGCATATACCCGATGCGTGGGGCAGGATCGACTGCCTGTTGCCTGTGCCGCTGCACTATCGAAGACTTTGGAAGCGCACGTTCAACCAAAGCCGGCTCATCGCCGAAAGCCTGCAGGCGCGCTGCCCCGATGTGCCCGTGCGGCAGGATTTGCTCAAGCGCAGGCGGAATACCGCATCGCAGACGAACCTTTCCCGCGCCGCGCGGCAGAAAAACGTGCAGGGCGCTTTTGTAGCCAACCCCGCCGTCAAGGGCATGCGCGTGGCGCTGGTTGACGATGTGGCGACAACGTCGAGCACGCTGGCTGCGTGCGCCTTGGCGCTCAAGCGTGCGGGCGCGGAACAGGTGTTTGCGGTGTGCGCGTGCCATGCGGGGTATTGAGCGCGCGGCAAAGCGTATGGGGCAGCGGATAAGCGCTTTGAAGGGTACGATTGACTCTTTTTAAAAAAAGAGTCAGCAGAAAAACTTGATAAGAATGACAGCGGTGCTGCCCGCGGATCTCTGTTTGACAGCAAAAGCGTGATTCCGCGTACAATCGTTACCTGTTGCCGACCGCATAGAGAAAAGGAGCGTGTTTTGTGGCAAATCAACTGCGCAGTGAATTCTCCGACTATCCCAAACTGCTTTGGAAGTGGTTCACCGCCAAGAACACCGTCAAGCCGCAGCGGGTGCCGTTTGGCAGCGACAGGGCGCAGTATTTTCTGCATTTTGCGTCGCCAAAGCAGCGGTACGACACGGTGATCGTTTTCCTCCACGGCGGCGGGTGGAACAACGGCAGCCCCGCCATGCTCCCCTTTATCGGTCAAAAATTTGCGTTGGAAGGCTACCGTTGCGTGATGATCGGGTACCGTAAAACGCCCAAGCACCGCTGTGAGACGCTGACGGAGGATATCTGCAACGGCTACAACGCGATGCGCGGGTATTTAGCCGATATCGGCGTCGATGCGTCCAAGGTGGTGGTGGCGGGCGCTTCCGCGGGCGCGCATCTGGGGGCGCTATTATGCTACGACACGGCGCTGCAGGAAAGGTTTTCCATAGACCCCGCGCAGCTTTGCGGCTTTGCGGGGTTGGCGGGGCCGTATGATTTCAGTTGTGCATATCCGCGGCTGACCCAACGGCTGATTGCCGACCTATTCGGCCCCGATACCGATTGGGCGACGGGGGAGCCCGTGCGAAAGCTGACGGCGGGGCAGCGGGTGCCGATGCTGCTGATTCACAGCCCGCGCGACGAGGTGGTCAGCTATCAGAGCGCGGAATGCTTTTTTACGCGGGCACGGGAGCTGGGCATTCCCGCCGAGCTGTACGCGGTGCCGCCAAGCGGCGGCAACCATTCCTCTTACAGCGCGGGTATATTTTTGGATGACCGCAGCGATTCCCAAACGCTGGATGCGCTGTTTGATTGGATAGAACAGCGATAATCCCATACATTCGGACATAAAAACGGCCGCCCCGAAAGGCGGCCGTTCGCATCGATTTCGGGTGCCTGTGCCGGCAATCCTTACAAAACAAGCCTTGAAAAGATTCTTCGTCGCTGTGCTCCTCAGAATGACAACGGGGATGCCGCGCTCCACGGAATGACAACGGGGATGCCGCGCTCCTCGGAATGACAACGGGGATGCCGCGCTCCTCAGAATGACAACGGGGATGCCGCACTCCTCGGAATGACAACGGGGATGCTGTGCTCCTTAGAATGACAACGGGGATGCCGCGCTCCTCAGAACGACAGCGTTTTTTGTCATCCTGAGCGAAGTCGAAGGATCTTGAAGGCTTTGCGTATGATAGGCATGCCGACGCCTGTCAAGACCGATTCCGTTTGTTCTGCGCCAAGGCAACAACGCCACCCAAAAGCAATGCAACGGGCCACAGCAGCAGGCCGTACACGGCCGCGACGCCGTAGTTGATGTAGCCGGGGTTGCCGTAGTATACCAAGGCCCACGCCAGATCCGTTATAAATTCCACCGCAAGGAACCAGAATATCAGGTTTTTCACGCCCTGCCGCGTGCGGTTGCATTTCCATAGGAGCAGTATTGCAAAATACGCAGCCATGCAAACGAGCCAGCCGACCAGCCAAATCTCCGCGCCGCGCACCTGGCCGAGCGAAACGATGGCGGTAATCATGGGGCATCCCTCCTTTCGATGTTGACAGTCTGCGCCGATCTAAGGCGCAAACCCGATATGCAAGCGCCGTCCCGTGCGGAACGGCGCCTGTTGCATGCATGATCTTGGCGATACGGCCCGTCAGGCCTTTTTGGTAACCGCGCGCTGGATGGCCTTGACCAGCTCCACCAGCGGGATCATCAGCAGGGCCAGACCCATGGCCACGGCGTATTCCCTTTCGTTGATGTGCGCAAACCCGAACGCATCGGTCAAAAACGGCACATACAGCACCGTGGTTGTCAGCACGAGGGAAAGGATGGCCGCGCCCCACAGCCACTTGTTCTGGGTTTTGAGGCGGAAGATGCTCTGCCGCTGCGAGCGCATGTTGAAGCTATGGAATATTTCGGCCATGCTCATGGTCAAAAACGCCATGGTCATGCCGTCGTCGCTCTGCGTAAACGACCACACCTGCGCTTCCATGTAGTGCCCGATGAAGTAGGCCGCAAGCGTGAGAACCGATACCAGCAGTCCCTGATACGCCACGTCGAAGCCTACGCCGCCCGAAAAGATGCCGTCCTTGGTCAGGCGCGGCTGCCGTTCCATCAGGTTGGATTCGGCCGCCTCGGTGCCGAGCGCCAGCGCGGGGAAGCAATCGGTGATGAGGTTGATCCACAACAGGTGCACGGGCTTGAGGATGGTAAAGCCCATGAGCGTGGCCGCAAAGATGGATACCACCTCGCTCATGTTGGAGGAAAGCAGGAACTGGATGGCCTTGCGGATGTTATCGTAGATGCGGCGGCCCTCCTCCACGGCGCCCACGATGGTGGCAAAGTTATCGTCCGCCAGCACCATATCGGCCACGTTCTTGGTCACGTCGGTGCCCGTAATGCCCATGCCCACGCCGATATCGGCGCTTTTGATGCTGGGCGCGTCGTTGACGCCGTCGCCCGTCATGGCGGTGACAAAGCCGTTTTTGCGCCAGGCGTTGACGATGCGCACCTTGTGCTCGGGCTGTACGCGCGCGTAGACGTGGTATTGATCGACGGTTTGTTCAAACGTATCGTCGGGGATTTCGTTGAGCTGCGCGCCCGTGATGGCCTCGTCGGCGGTTTGGATGATGCCAAGCTCTTTGGCAATGGCCACGGCCGTATCGCGGTGATCGCCCGTAATCATGACGGGGCGGATGCCCGCATGGCGGCATTCCTCGATGGCGCCGACCACCTCGGGGCGGACGGGATCGATCATGCCGACCAGACCAATGAACGTCAACTCCCGCTCCAGCGCGGCGGGCGTGTTGTCGCTCGGCTTTTCGGTATAGCTGCGCATGGCCGCGCACAGCACGCGCAGCGCTTTATCGGCCATGGCCTTGTTGGCGGAAAGGATGTCGTTTCGCACATCGTCGGTCAGCGGCAGGGTGGCGCCGTCATGCAGGTAGTGCGTGCAGCGCTTGAGCATTTCGTCGGGCGCCCCCTTGGTATACTGCACAAAGCTGTCGTCGGACAATTGATGCACGGTGGACATCATCTTGCGCACGCTGTCGAACGGCGCTTCGTCCACGCGCGGCGTGCCTGCGGCCAGCGTGGGCTTGGGCAGCCCTTCCTTGGCGGCATAGTTGACCAAAGCGCACTCGGTGGGTTCGCCGATGGCCATGCCGCTTTCATCGAGCTCCGCGTCGCTGCACAATGCCATGGCGGTGGCAAGCAGCGTGACGTTATCGCCATAGCTTTCCACAACGGTCATGCGGTTTTGGGTCAGCGTGCCCGTTTTATCCGAGCAGATGACCTGCGCGCAGCCGAGCGTTTCCACGGCGGTGAGCCGACGGATGATGGCGTTCCTCTTGGACATGTTGGTCACGCCGATGGACAGCACAATGGTCACCACGGCCACAAGCCCCTCGGGGATGGCGGCCACGGCGAGGCTGATGGCGATGAGGAACGAATCGAGGATGTAATTCTGGTCCGTGCCGCGGAAGCGCAGCATGTTGACCACAAAGATCACCACGCAGATGCCAAGCACCAGCCAGGTGAGGATTTTGCTCAACTGCGACAGCTTGATCTGCAGCGGCGTTTTGCCCTCCTGCGTGTTGGTGAGCGCATCGGCAATCTTGCCCATCTCGGTCTGCATGCCGATATCGGTGATGATTGCCTTGCCGCGCCCGTAGACCACGGTGCTGCCCATGTAGACCATGTTCTTGCGGTCGCCCAGCGGCACGTCGCCGTTGTCGGCGGGCAACAGCGCGGCGGCCGATTTGGTGACGGGCACGCTTTCGCCCGTCAGCGCGGCCTCCTCAATTTGCAGGCTGGCGCTTTCGAGCACGCGCCCGTCGGCAGGGACGGCGTCGCCCGCCTCCAGCAGCACGATATCGCCCACGGCCAGCTCCTCGTTTTTGATGCGCACGATGTGCCCGTCGCGCAGCACCCGACAGGTGGCGGCCGACATCTGCTGCAGCGCCTCGATGGCTTTTTCGGCTTTGCTCTCCTGAATGACGCCCAGCAGGGCGTTGATCAGCACCACCGCCAGTATGATGATGACGTCGGCAAAGCTTTCGCCTCCCTCCAGCACGGCTGTGACGCCCGATATGGCGGCCGCGGCAAGCAGGATGATGATCATCGGGTCGGTCATTTGTTGGAAAAAGCGCACGATCATGGGCGTCTTTTTGCCCTCGGTCAGCTTGTTGGGCCCGTCGCGCCGGATGCGGGATTCCGCCTCCTTGGCGCTTAAACCCTGTTCATCGGCGGAAAGCGCCTGCAACACGGCGTTGCGGTCTTCCAGATAATACTGCATATCCATTACTCCTTTTGCTGTGGTGTCGTGAATAAAAGACCCATGTACGGTGGTGAAACAACACGTCGTACATGAGTCTGGTTATTTCATCCAAGCCAGATCCGTGAGTATGTTCGGATCATGCATGTTGACTTGGAACGCGAAATCGCGCCAACTACTCCCTCACACATCTATTATAAGCAGATTTTTACAGCGTTTGCAATAAAAAAACGCAAACCGTCCACTTCTTTTTCCGCTTATGGTATAATGAGCGAAACAAATTTCGGGGTGGCTGCATCCTGCCGCGCGGGCGGACGGATGCAAAAACGGATCGGAGGCACCGACATGGAGATACAAAACACCAAGCGGGCGCGGCTGTGCCGCACATTGCTGCGCACGGCGCTTGTGCTGACGGCGCTTGCGCTGCTGTACATGACGCTGGTCGGCCTGTTTGTCACCTGCCGTATCGATATCAATTTTTCGGAGGACAACAGCGAGCATGTCTCGTTTTTGAGCGACAATCCGCTCCTGCATATCGGTGTGCTGGCCGCCGTGCTGGTGGGGGTGTTCCTAATGACCAAAGCGCGGATTGACCGACGCGCCGTGCGCATTGCCACGGTCGCGGGGCTTGTGCTGACCACGGCGCTGGGTATCTGGTGGGTGCTGGCCGCGCGCGCGGTTCCCGGTGCGGACGCAAAAAGCATCTGGGATGCGGCGCTGCTGTGCGCCGGGGGCGACTATGGCAACGCCATCGGCGGCAGGTATTTTCGGGTGTTTCCGTTCCAAACGGGGTATCTGCTGTACGCGGAGGCGTTTGTGCGGCTGTTTGGGGCGGACAGCGCCCTGACCGCGGCGGCGATTGTCAACGTGCTGCTGGTGGACGTGGCGTATCTGTCGGTGTACCGCATTGCCGACGACCTGTTTTCGGACGACCGCATTACGCTTTTGACGGTGCTAATGGGCACGCTTTGCCTGCAGCCCGTGCTGCTGAGCACGTTTCTGTACGGGACGCTGCCGGGGATGGCGGTCAGCCTTGCGGCCGTTTCGCTGGCGATACGGTATTTCAAAAGGGGCGGGTTTGTGCGGCTGATCGTCGCGGCGGCGCTGATGGGTATCGCCGTGACGCTCAAGATGAACCTGATCATCGTGATGATCGCCTCCGTCATCATCCTGCTGCTGTGGGGGCTACGCAACAAGCGCGCCGTGTGCTTTGTCGCCGCGGCGCTGATGATTGTTTGCTCCGTCGCCATGCCGCGTCTGGTCAAGGCGGGGTATGAGCGCAAGCTGGGCGAATCCCTCGGCGCGGGCACACCGTTTACGGCGTGGCTGGTGACAGGCTTTCGGGAATCATCCTTCTGCTGCGGCTGGTACAACAGCTATACGACCACCGTTTTGGAGGCCAACGATTTCGACGCCGATGCCGCCAAGGCGCAGATCATGGCGGATTTTGCCGAGCAGGCGAACATGTTCCTCGGCCGCCCGCGCTATCTGGCGGCGTTTATGTACAAAAAGGCGACCAGCCAATGGTGCGAGCCCGCGTTCCAAAGCATCTGGAGCAGCGCCACAAGCGAGCATACGTCGCCCGTTTCGCCGTTTGTCGACAGCCTGTACTTCGGCGCGGGCGCGGACGCCGTCAACGCCTATTTCAATTGCTATGTGCAGGTGATCTACATCGGCACGCTTGCCTGCCTTTGCCTGTTGCTGTTTCAAAAGCGCGAGGAGCCGTACGCGGCGATGCTGCTGCCCATTGCGGTATTGGGGGCGTTTATGTACCATGCCCTGTTTGAGGCCAAGTCCCAGTACGCCATCATCTATCTGCCCATGCTGCTGCCGTACGCGGCTTTTGCGCTGGTGAAGGTGTGCAGTCGGCTGCGCCGACAGGCAAAATAGCGCCCCGCATCCATCCCGGTTTTGAATCAAACCGCTGAAAATCCGTCCGAAACGGGCGGATTTTCAATTGACATGCCAAATCTGCAAGTATATAATGAATTGAATCCAATTGTAGACGTTTGCGTTTTCGCAACCTGTCGTATCTGTCATTTTTTGAACCGAGCTTTTGATCTATTGTGCCGCAACCGCAGTTGCTGCGTGGATGCTGTTTGGCGTTCCGTTTTGTGAAGGTTTCCGAAAAGAAAAAGAAAGGGTGTAAAACAAGTGAAGATGAAACGTTTGGTCAGTTTGGCGATGACGCTGCTGCTGGCGCTGTCGCTGTGCACCGTATCGGCGGCCGCCAAGAGCGACGGCTGGTGGGAGCAGGAGTACTGGGATACGGAGACGCTTGTCACCTTGGGCGCCGTGCCGCCAAGCTACAACGCCGCCACGGGCGTGTATGAAATCTCCAAGGCCGAGCAGCTGCTGTTCATGAGCGGCGAGTGGAAGCAGGACGATACCAACGGAGACGGACAGCCCGATGCGCCGCGCAACGGATCGTACCTGTTGATGAACGATATCGACATGGCGCCGCTGATGACCAGGCTCGGCAAGGCCATCACTGCGGCCGCGGGCGTCAAGACGACGGGCTATATGCCGCCCATCAGCGCCAACAAGGAGAACAAAAAGAACGCCGACGACGGCTACTTTACGGGCACGTTCGACGGCGGCGGCTACGCTGTGCTGAACCATCGCGTGGTGCGCCACGGCGAGTATGCGGGCTTTTTCGGCTACATTGGCTACAAGACCGAGAAGGCGTATGTCAGGAATCTGGCATTGCTCAACATTGAAGTCATCGGCGATGAGGACGCGGGCACGCTGAGCTCGGGCTGCTATGCGGACGTGGACAACGTTTTGGTAACGGGCAGCGTTACCGTGCCCGAGGGCGGCGGCGGGCTGACGTCATCCGTCAAGTCGGGCGGCGGCGAGTTTGCCGCGCACATCACCAACTGCTTTGTGCTGGTGGACGTGTACTGCGGCACGGAAGCGGGCGCGCTGACGGGCGCAATTAAGGGCGAGGTGAAAAACTGCTTTGTCGCGGGCAGCGTCACGGCGGACGAGCCGGATACCATCGGCGGCCTTGCGGGCGCGTATGAAGCGGGCGTGGGCGCCTCCAATAACGCCGTGCTGACGCGCGGACTGTATTCGACCGAGGGCGGCAAGAAGGTCGGCGCGCTGTTTGGCTCGCTGGAGGGCGACAGCGGCCGCACCATCCAAAATAACCTCGTGTGGGACGGCATGGCCATGCAGGGCACGCCTTCCTATAAACACCCTGCGCAGCCCGTTGAAACGCGCGCAAGCTACGAAACGCTGACCACCAAGGCCACCTACACCGATGTGCTCGGGTGGGATTTTGAAACGGTCTGGGAATGGGTCGGCAAGGACAACGCGGGCTACCCCGTGCTAAAGACCTTCTCGCGCCTTGCAAAAACCGCCAAGCTCGATAAGCTGCTGTCTGCGGGCCGCGCAGCCAACGGCCCCGTGCTGCTGGGCGACAACCCCCTGCTGCATACGGGCGACGCGGGCGAGGCGGTCACACTGACCGCGCAGCTTGTGCCGCAGTTTGGCGGCAAATTGGGCGCCGCGGAGGTGACGCTGTTCTACGGCAGCGATGACGATGGCAGCGCCTTTACCGAGTCTGTGCCGATGCTCGCCGACGCCAACGGCGTGTACAGCGCAGCGTTCCCCGTGCAGACGGAGGGCGAGTACTATTACTATTACGCCGCCAAGGCGGGCGGCAAGACGCTCACCTTCCCATACGATATCACCGAGGCCATCCCGCTGACGCTGTCGGTGCCCGTCATCGACGGCACGCCCAAGGCGGTAACGGTTTCCCCCGGTACCGACGCCGACAAGATCGGCTTCAACTTCATCACAAGCACCGATGCCGATGCGGGCCTGATCCGCTACCGCGCCGCGGGCGAGACGGCGTGGACGGAGCTGCCGTGCACCAGCTATGTGAGCTTTGTGGACGCGGGCTGGGATGAAATTGTCAGCCACTGGGTCGATGCGGAGGGCCTTGCGCCCGATGCGGCGTACGAATATCAGGCCGTCGGCATGGCGGACGGGCAGGCGTTTGAAAGCGAAGTGTACACCTTCACCACATTGCCCGATGACGGCCCCGTTTCGGTGCTGGTCATTTCGGATTTGCAGGCCGAGGAGGAGGAGGGCTACGAGCCGTTTACAAAAAGCTATGCAGAGTTCATGCTGCCCACCCTCGGCGCGCCCGATCTGCTGCTGGGCACGGGCGACAACGTGGAGAACGGCTTCAAGGCCGAGGAATGGGACAACCTGTTCAACATGTGCGGCGACATTCTGGCCACGCAGCCGACCGTTCTGCTGCCCGGAAACGCCGAGCACGCGGGCGACCTGTTCTACAAAAACTACACGGCCCGCACGAACCTGCCGGGCGGCATGGACGACGAGCTGATGGGCGAATATGTGGGCTACTGCATCGTGGGCGACGTGTGCTTCGTGTTTGTCAACACCGAGGTGTATACCGATACGGCGGATGGCGCGCAGCTTCTGGCCGACCGTGCGGAATACTATCAAAAGCAAAAGGCCTGGGCCAAGGAGATATTCGAGAATTCGGGCTGCGCATGGCGCGTGGTCTCCACCCACCGCGGGCCCTACACCACCGATCACAACGGTCTGGCCGATGTGCCTGAGATGGTGGAGCTTTGCGACGAGCTGATGGTGGATCTGTTCCTCAACGGCCACGACCACAGCTATATCCGCGTGACCGCCAAGGACAACCAAAAGGCCGAAATCGGCGCGGCCACGACCTACCTGACCACCAGCTCCATGGGCGAAAAGCTGGACGATTATTCCGAGGGCTTGATTGACGAACTGGTCGCCGTGCACATCGGCAGCTCCGATCGGGAGCAGCAGAAGTTTGCGCACCTGACCTTCGATTACGACGGCATGCATGTGACGGTGTACGAGCGCGGCGAGGACGAGGATTTCTCCGATTATCAGGTGATCGATTCCTTCGACGTGCCCGAAAGCCTCACCGTGCAGGCGGGGCTCGTTGCCAAGCCGACGGCGCCCGCTGCCGAAGCGGCGGCGCCCTTAGCGGGCGCGGAAACGGCGGAAACGCCCGCGAAGACGCCGACGCAGTGGATCTATTTGGCGCTGGCCATCGTGCTGGTTGCGGCAGCCGTGTACATCATCATCCGCAAACGCAAGCAGACCAAGGCGTAACGGACTTTGGCTTGGAAAAAAGCAAAGGAGCGCCGAGAAAGGCGGGGCATCATAGAACAGGAAAATCGAAAAAGTCTGAAAACGATGTGTTTTCAAGGGGCGGCGTGGCTTCGGTCACGCCGTTTCCCCTGTTTTCGCGGCTGTCCTTCTGCCATTACCGATACGACTTTTCCAAAATAGCAGCGCAATCCTGATCCGTCATTTCACATGGGTTGGCGGTAAACAAAATCCCCTGCATACTTCTTGCGCCCTTTGCAATGGTCATCGCTTCGCTCTTGTCAAAGCCATAGTCGCTCATTTTCAAGCCCTCAACGCCGCAAGCCTTTTGCAGATTCATTAGAGCCGTGATAAAATCTTCGGGCTTATCGGCGTCATGAATGCCCATGACACGGGCCATCTTGATGAACTGCTCGTCGCAAGCGTGATGTTCGATAAAGAATTCGTAGAACGCCTTGGAAATGATAATCAGACCCGCGCCGTGGGGAAGCCCATGATGATAGGCGCTCATGGAATGCTCCAGGGAGTGTGCAGCGGTCGTGAGGGTCAGATTCATAGTGATACCGGCCATGGTAGAAGCATAAGCAACGCGTTCTCTTGCTTCAATATCGCCGCCGTCTTTGACGGCGCGGGGCAGGTATTTGGCGATGTTTTCAATGGCGGACAGTGCGATTGCTTCGCTGAGAATGTTAACCCCGTTGCTGATCATGACTTCCGTATTGTGAAAGAGCGCGTCAAATCCTTGATAAGCCGTGTATTTTGACGGAACAGTCTTCATCAGCTCGGGGTCAACGATTGCCAACACAGGGATATTGCGAATATCGCCAAAGCCGATTTTTTCATGCGTGGCGAGATTGGAAATGACACCGGAGCAGTTGAGCTCGGAACCTGTGCCGGAAGTGGTGGCGATGGCCACAATGGGAAGCCCGGCTGTTTTGAAGGGCTTGCCCTTTGCATATTCCCAGAGGTCGCCGTCGTTTGTCGCCATGGAAGCCACCATTTTGGAGGAATCCAAAACAGCGCCGCCGCCAAGAGCAACAACGAAGTCACAGTCGTTTTCTCTTGCAAACTTGCCGCCTTCCTCACATTGCTCCTTGAGTGGGTTTTCCGTAAACTTGTCATAAATGACACAGTCCACACCGGCGGTTTTTAACTGCCGAATCACACGGTCAAGGTAGCCGTTGGCTCTGGTGGATTTCCCGCTTGAAATAAGGATACAGGCTTTTTTGCCGGGCAGCGCCCGGTTGCCAAGTTCGTTCAGCATTCCGCTCCCAAACAAAAGATTTGTAGGGTTGTAAAAATTGAATTTCGTGTTCATGATGCATCCTCCTGTTTGTGTTCTTTGTGAATTCGATAAGCCAGAAAATCAAGGCAATCAATTTGCTTTTGGCTGGCATGAGCCTGTTCGAGCAGCAACATTCTATGCTCTGCCAAATAGGGAGTGATTTTTTGCCACTCACCTTTTCTCGCAAAATCCGTACAACGCTGTATTGACTGTTCATCACACCCTGCATCGAGTAGATTCTGCCTGAGAATGCCAAGTGTATCCGATGCTTCTGCCATTGCTGTGCACCTCCGATGGTTTGATTATATCGATGCCGATTTGTTATGTCTAATACTTGAAATTCATCCCATGATATTCTTGTGCAGAATATCATTCGATGCTATCATAAAGGACAATGATAGGAGGAGAGCTTATGGAAATCAGAGTATTGCGCTATTTCCTTGAGATTGCGCGGGAGGGCAATATGAGCCATGCGGCAGAAACGCTGCATGTGTCGCAGCCAACGCTCTCAAAGCAGATGAAGGACTTGGAGCAGGAGCTTGGCAAAAAGCTGTTCAAACGGGGCAGTTCCAGTGTCAGCCTAACCGATGAAGGGATGCTGCTGCGCAAGCGCGCCGAGGACATCCTCGAAATGGTTGATAAAACCACGGATGAATTTAGGGAACTGGGCAACATTACAGGCGGAGATGTAAGAATTGGCTGTGCGGAATCGCATTTGATCAAGTATCTTGCACGGGCGATAAAAAGTTTGAAAGAGAAATGCCCGCGCCTCCGCTATCATTTATCAAGCGGCAACACGGAGCAGGTTGTTGAAAAGCTCGACCGTGGACTGATCGATTTTGCTGTTATTGTGGAGCCGCCCGATTTATCCAAATATAACTACATGGAAGTTCCCGGTGAAGATGTTTGGGGTATCATTATGCGGAGAGACAATCCCTTATCCGTGAAAGAGCGAATCTGCGTGGAGGATTTGTCCGATGTGGAACTGATTTGTTCCGCGCAGGCCATGAAAGTTGATCTCCCGCGATGGTGCGGGGAAAAAGCAGATCGGCTTACCCTTGCAGGAACTGTCAATTTGGCATATAACGGCGCTGTGTTCGTGAAGGAAGGACTGGGGTGTATGCTCACCTTTGAACAGCTTATCAATACCGATGCAGACGGTGAAGTATGTTTTCGCCCCTTGACGCCGACGCTGGAAACAAAAATGTATGTGATTTGGAAAAAGTATCAAGTGTTTACACCGATTGCGGAATTGTTGATAGATGAAATAAAAGGAATACTTACATCCATATAATGTGGCAGCCCGGAGCAATATGGTATGGGCGGAAGCAGAAACGCTCCTTAACGAGTTCAAAGTCCATGTAGCCCTGCTCTGCCACAATCATATGTTATGCGTTTATGCAAGCATGACGCTTACCAGCCGAGGTTTTCGTTGACCAGAAAGACGTAAAAGTGTTCCGTGTGGCGGGTGGGATATTCGAGGATGGCGGTGACGTTGCACATGCGGGCGGTTGTTTTGCAATCGCCGCATTTATCCGTGGCGGCGCAGGGGGTTTTGAAGCCCTGTCGACGGGCGTTGTTGCCGCAGCACTCGTTTTTCATGCGCTCGATGCCCGCCTCCACCGTGGGGGTAATCTTATTTTTGCCCACCAGCAGGATGACGGTTTTCGGCCCGAATATGGTGGCGGCCACGCGGTTGCCCGTGCCGTCAACGTTGACAATGAGGCCGCTTTCGGTGACGGCGTTTGCCGAGCACAGATAGACGTCGTCGTTCATGGCGGCTTCGCGCACGGCGGCGCGCTCCTCGGGCGGGACAAACGCATGGCAGTGGACGGTGTTGCCCTGCGCGGTCAAATCCTGATAGAAATTAAGATCCTTGATGCTTTTCGAGCCGCCGATGCCCACGCTGCCCTTGCCGATGATGGAGAGCATATCCTTCTTGGCGTCCGCGGCGGTTTCATAGACGCGCGCGATGAAGCGGCGCTTGTTGAGCTTTTCGGCGACGAGGTGCAGATCGGTCATGACAAATCCCTCCCAAATGCTGTATGCATGCATTGTAGCACGCCACGCGGATTCCTTGCAATTCCTTTTCCGATACGGTATGATAATTCAGTTAGAGTAACGGAGGGAATACATGGCCTACCCAAGAGAGAATATCCGCAATTTTTGCATCATAGCGCACATCGATCACGGCAAGTCCACGCTGGCTGACCGCATGATGGAGCTGACAAAGACCGTCAGCGCGCGCGATATGACCGAGCAGCTGCTGGATTCCATGGATATCGAGCGCGAGCGCGGCATCACCATCAAATCCTCGGCCGTGCGCATGCTGTATACGCACAGCGACGGCAAGCAGTACATGTTCAACCTCATCGATACCCCGGGGCATGTGGACTTTACCTACGAGGTCAGCCGCGCGCTGGCCGCGTGCGAGGGCGCGGTGCTGGTGGTGGACGCCACCCAGGGCATCGAGGCGCAGACGCTTGCCAACGTCTATCTGGCCGTGGACAACGGGCTGGAAATACTGCCCGTCATCAATAAAATCGACCTGCCCAGCGCGGAACCCGAGCGCGCCATACACGAGATTGAGGATGTCATCGGCATCCCCGCCGAGGACGCGCCAAAGATTTCCGCCAAGAACGGCACCAATGTCGATCAGGTGCTGGCCGCCATCGTGGACGCCGTGCCGCCGCCCAAGGGCGACCCCGATGCGCCGCTGACGGCGCTGATATTCGATTGCTTTTACGATAACTACAAGGGCGCGCTCTCCTATGTGCGCGTGTTTGACGGCACGGTGCGCGCGGGCACCCGCATCCGCTCCATGGCCACGGGCGCGGAGTTTGACGTAACGGAGGTTGGCGCGTTTTCGCCCGCCATGCGCCCCACAGAGGAGTTGTCCGCAGGCGAGGTGGGCTACATTGCCGCCTCCATCAAGAGCGTTGCGGAGACCAAGGTGGGCGATACGCTAACCGGTGCCGCCAATCCCGCCCAAAAACCGCTGCCCGGCTACAAGCAGGCCAACCCCATGGTGTTTTGCGGCATCTATCCCGCCGACGGCGCGCACTATGACGACCTCAGGGACGCTTTGGAAAAGCTCAAGCTCAACGATGCGTCGCTGTCGTTTGAGCAGGAGACCAGCATTGCGCTGGGCTATGGCTTCCGCTGCGGGTTTTTGGGCTTATTGCACATGGAGATCATACAGGAGCGGCTGGAACGGGAGTTCGACCTGGATTTGGTGACCACCGCACCCAGCGTGGTGTACCGCGTGCATACCACCGCGGGCGAGGAAAAGCTCATCGACAACCCCACCAACCTGCCGCCCGCCGCGGAGATTGATTATTTGGAGGAGCCCATGGTCAACGCCGCCATCATGACGCCGTCGGCGTATGTGGGGGCGATCATGGAACTGTGCCAGGACAAGCGCGGAATATTCACCGATATGCAGTATATCGAGGATACGCGCGTGACGCTTCGATATGTGCTGCCGCTCAACGAGATCATATTCGACTTTTTCGATCAGCTTAAGTCCCGCAGCCGCGGCTACGCATCGTTCGATTACGAGCTGCGCGAGTACATGAAATCCGATTTGGTGCGGCTGGACTTTTTGCTCAACGGCGACACCTGCGATGCGCTATCCACCATCGTCCACCGCGACCGCGCGTACGCCAAAGGCCGCGCCGTGGCGGAAAAACTGTGCGAGGTCATCCCGCGGCAGCAGTTTGAAATCCCCATACAGGCAGCCATCGGCGGCAAGATCATCGCCAGGGAAACCGTCAAGGCCGTCCGCAAGGATGTGCTTGCAAAGTGCTACGGCGGCGATATCACCCGCAAAAAGAAGCTGCTGGAAAAACAGAAGGAAGGCAAAAAGCGCATGCGCCAGGTTGGCACCGTCGAGGTGCCCAGCGAGGCGTTCATGAGCGTGCTGAGGATCAACTAGATGGCAAGCTTGTATATCCACATTCCCTATTGCGTCAAAAAATGCAGCTACTGCGACTTTGTATCCATCCCCGACGACGGCTCCATCGACCGCTATGTCGAGGCGCTTTGCAAGGAGATTGCGCTGACCGCGGAGGCGGGGCTGTGCGCGGCGCCGCTGTTTGAAACGGTGTTCTTCGGCGGCGGCACGCCATCGCTTCTTAGCGGCGCGCAGTTACAGCGCATCATGGCGGCGCTGCGGGCTGCGTTTCCCATTGCATCGGACGCCGAATGCAGCATGGAATGCAACCCCGGCACCACCACCGAGCGGTCGCTTGCAGAATATCGGGAGGCGGGCGTCAACCGCCTGTCCATCGGCTTGCAATCGTCGTGCGACGAGCTGCTGGAAATCATCGGCCGCATCCACCGCTACCGCCAGTTTGCCGATACCGTGCGCGCCGCGCGCGAGACGGGCTTTGCCAACATCAACGTGGACGTCATGCACGGCCTGCCCCGCCAGACCGAGCGGCAGTATCTGGATACGCTCAAGGCCGTGTGCGACCTGGATGTGGAGCACATCTCCTCCTACTCGCTGATTCTCAACGAGGATACGCCGCTGTTTCTGCGCGTCAAGCGCGGGGACGTGGGCCTGCCCGACGCCGATTATGTGGCGGATATGCAGGATCGGGGCATGCAGTATTTGAGCGATCGCGGCTACCGCCGCTATGAAATTTCCAATTTCTGCAAGCCCGGTTATGAAAGCCGCCACAACCTCAACTACTGGAACAACGGCGAGTATCTGGGGCTGGGGATTGCGGCGCACTCGGCGGTGCGCATGCACGAGTGGACGCGCTATTCCAACGTGGAAAACCACAAGGAGTATTTCCGCCTGATCGAGCGCGGGCGCAGGCCGCTCAGGGAGATCATCCGCCTGTATCCCGCCGATGAAATGTTTGAAAGCATCATGCTGGGGCTACGGATGGTGGACGGCGTGGATCGCGCGGCGTTTTGCGCGCGGTTCGGCGCCGATATGGCCGAGGCGTACCCCAACGCCATGGAAAAGCTGACCGCACGCGACTGGGTGATCGTGACGCCCGAACGCATTGCGCTCAACAAAAAAGGGCTCGATATGCAAAACGCGGCGCTGCAGTTTTTCATGGCGTAAGCCCCCTGCGTCCCCTAGCCTGAATTCACGGGAATGTCACATTTTTGATACAGCACTTGCTTGACGAAATGAACGGTAAGTGCTACATTTTTTAAGGTGGTTAGCACTCAATGAAAACGAGTGCTAACAACGCGAAAAACGACGGAAAGGGGACGGAACGCATGAAGCTGGATGCCAGGAAAATCCGCATTCTCAAAGCGGTCATCGACGAGTATGTGCTGTCCGCCTCGCCCGTCGGCTCACGCGCCATCAGCAAGCGCGAAGGGTTCAACCTGTCCAGCGCCACCATCCGCAACGAGATGGCGGATCTGGAGGAGCTGGGGTATCTGGAGCAGCCGCACACCTCGGCGGGACGCATCCCGTCCGACAAGGCATATCGGCTGTACGTCGATCAAATGATGCAGCACGCGGCTTTGACCAACGAGGAGATCAAGACCATCCGCGCGTACATGAACACGCGCATCGACGATATCGAGCTGGTCATGAAGCAGGCGGCGCAGGCGCTTTCCACCGTGACGCAGTACACCTCCATGGTGCTGCCGCCGATGCTTTCGGTCAACCGCTTAAAGCACATTCAGCTCGTGCCGCTCAGCGGCGCGCGTGCGCTGATGGTGGTGGTGACGGATACGGGGCTGGCGCGCGACGCCATCATCCGCATTCCCGACGACATGGGGGAGGAGGAGCTGGAAAAGCTCTCCCACGAGCTGACCAAGCGCTACCGCAACTGCCGCATGGACGCGGTGTCGGAACGCATCATCAAGGAGATGGGCGACGAACTGTTCGAGCGCAGGGTGTTTTTGAATACGATGGTAGAGGCCATCGAAAGCAGGATTACGCCCGATTCGCGCAAGGTGGAGTATTCGGGCACGACCAATATGCTCACGCACCCCGAGTACAACGATGTGAGCAAGGCCATCTCGCTTTTGACGGCGGTTGAGGGGCGCGAAGCGCTGTTCAATATGCTCAAAAAGTCGAGCAAGATGGAGTTTACGGTCACCATCGGCGGCGAGAACGAAAACGAGCTGCTCAAAAACTGCAGCGTGGTCACCGCCACCTACCGCATCGGCGACGATCCGATGGGCTCGTTCGGGGTGATCGGGCCGACGCGCATGCAGTACGGCAAGGTGCTTTCGGTATTGGAATACATGCGCATTTGCATGAGCGATATGCTCACCAACTATATTGAGGAGGAACAGCATTAACCGTGTCAAAGAAGAAACAGACCGACCAAGCCAACGTAGAACAGCCGACAAGCGATTGCGTCGGCGCCGCGGGGGCGGAAGCCGAAGCCGTGGTCATTGAAACCGAGCCCGAGGCGTACACGCTGACGGCGGAGGAGTTTGCCGAGGCCCAAAAGCACATTTCGGCGCTGCAAAAGGAAAAGGACGAGGCGGTTGCGCTGCTGCAACGCTTGCAGGCGGATTTCGACAATTTCCGTCGCCGCAACGGCAGCGTGCGCGCCGACAGCCTGGAGGAGGGCAAAAGGGAATGCATCAAGGCGCTGCTGCCGGTGCTGGATAACTTCGACCGCACCGTGCAAAACGACTGCGCGGCGCATGAAGCCTGGCAGGAGGGCGTCAAGCTGGTACAGCGGCAGCTCATGGAAACGCTGACCAAGCTCGGCATGAGCGAGGTGGAGACGGAGGGCAAGTTTGACCCGAACCTGCACGAGGCAGTCATGCAGGAGCCCGCGGAGGGCAAGGATTCGGGCGAGGTGCTGGCGGTTTTGCAAAAGGGCTACCGCGTGGGTGATAAGATCATCCGCCACAGCATGGTCAAGGTTGCACAATAAAAAACGCAATCTGCCGCACGGGAAACCGTGAAACAGGGAAACATAAGCTTCAGTATGAACAGAAATTGCAGGAGGATCAAACATTATGGGTAAAATCATCGGTATCGACTTGGGCACCACCAATTCCTGTGTTGCCATTTTGGAGGGCGGCGAACCCGTCGTCATCCCCAATTCCGAAGGCGCGCGCACAACGCCTTCCGTCGTTGCGTTTAAAGACGGCGAGCGCATGGTAGGCACCATTGCCAAGCGGCAGGCCATCACCAACCCCGAGCGCACGGTGGCTTCCATCAAGCGCGACATGGGTTCGTCGCGCAAGGTGCACATCGAGGGCAAGGACTACACGCCGCAGGAAATCTCGGCCATGATCCTGCAAAAGCTCAAGCAGGAGGCGGAGGCGTATCTGGGCGAAACCGTGACGCAGGCGGTCATCACCGTGCCCGCGTACTTCACCGACAGCCAGCGCCAGGCCACCAAGGATGCGGGCCGCATTGCGGGGCTTGAGGTGCTGCGCATCATCAACGAGCCGACGGCGGCGGCGCTTGCCTACGGCATGGATAAGGAAACCAACCAGAAGATTCTGGTGTACGATCTGGGCGGCGGCACGTTCGACGTTTCCATACTGGAAATCGGCGACGGCGTGTTTGAAGTGCTGGCCACCGCGGGCAACAACCGCCTCGGCGGCGACGATTTTGACGCAAGGCTGATGAACTACATCGCCGACGAATTCAAAAAGACCAGCGGCATCGACCTGCGCAACGACAAAATGGCCATGCAGCGCCTCAAGGAGGCCGCCGAAAAGGCCAAGATCGAGCTGTCGGGCGTGGCGCAGACGGCCATCAACCTGCCGTTTATCACCATGGACGCCTCGGGCCCCAAGCATCTGGACATGACGGTGACGCGCGCCAAGTTCAACGAGCTGATCGCCGATTACATCGACCAGACGCGTGATTGCGTGCAAAAGTGCCTGCGCGACGCGGGCCTGACCAGCGGCACCATCGACAAGGTCATCCTCGTGGGCGGTTCCTCGCGTATCCCCGCGGTGCAGGATATGGTCAAAAAGATTACGGGCAAAGAGCCGTTCAAGGGCATTAACCCCGATGAATGCGTTGCCATCGGCGCGGCCATTCAGGGCGGCGTGCTCGGCGGCGAGGTGAAGGATATCCTGCTGCTGGACGTGACCCCGCTGTCGCTGGGCATCGAGACCGTGGGCGGCGTGTTCACCAGGCTGATCGACCGCAACACCACCATCCCCACCAAGAAGAGCCAGATTTTCTCCACCGCGGCAGACGGCCAGACCAGCGTTGAGGTGCATGTGCTGCAGGGTGAGCGCGAGATGGCGCAGTACAACAAAACCCTTGGCCGCTTCCAGCTCACGGGCATTGCGCCCGCGCCGCGCGGCGTGCCGCAGATTGAGGTTTCGTTCGATATCGACGCCAACGGCATCGTGCACGTTTCCGCAAAGGACCTCGGCACGGGCAACGAGCAGCAGGTGACCATCACCGCTTCCTCCAACCTCAACGAGGACGAGATCAAGCGCGCCGTGGACGAAGCGGAACGCTTTGCGGGCGAGGACAAGAAGCGCAAGGATGAGGTCGAGGCCAGAAACCATGCCGACCAGCTTGTGTACACGACTGAGAAATCGCTCAAGGAGATGGGCGACAAGCTGGAAGCCGCGGACAAGGAAAACATCGAAAAGGCCATCGGCGACCTGAAGAAGACGCTCGAAGGCGACGATGTGGACATGATCAAAACCGCGTCCGAGCACCTGACCGAGGTTAGCTACGCCGCGTTTGGCAAGGTCTACCAGCAGGCGGGCGCACAGCAGCAGCAGGGTGCGCCCGGGCAGGACCCGTACGGCCCCGCCGACGGGCAGCAGCCGCCGCAGGACGACAATGTGGTCGACGCCGACTACGAGGTTGTGGACGACAACAAATAAGTACGGCAATAGCCGTTGCTCCATCGAAAACGAGGTTTTTTGATGGTCAATACGGAGGCGCGTGGATTCCGCGCGCCTCTTAGGCGAGAGGTAAGGGGAGTTGGCAGACAAACGTGATTATTACGAGGTAATCGGCGTCCAAAAGGGGGCATCCGAGGCCGAAATCAAGAGCGCATTCCGCAAAAAAGCCAAGGAATGCCATCCCGACCTGCACCCGGGTGATAAAAAGGCCGAGGCGCAGTTCAAGGAGCTCAACGAGGCGGCGGAGGTGCTGTCCGATCCCGAAAAGCGCGCCAAGTACGATCAGTTCGGCCATGCGGCGTTCGATCCGAACATGGGCGGGCAGAATCCGTTTACGGGCGGCGCGGGCTTCGGCGATTTTTCCGATATCATCGATCAGATGTTCGGCGGCGGGTTCGGCGGGTTTGGCGGCGGCGGTCGGCAGGCCAGAAACGGCCCCGTGGCGGGCAACGATTTGCGCTACAACCTGACGCTGACGTTTGAGGAAGCGGCGTTTGGCGTACGCAAGGAAATCCTCATCCCGCGTGAGGAAACGTGCGCTACCTGCGGCGGCACGGGCGCAAAGCCGGGCACCGAGCCTGAGCGCTGCGCAACCTGCGGCGGTACGGGCCAGGTGCGCACCCAGCAGAACACCATCCTGGGCTCGTTTACCTCCACCCGTCCCTGCACGAATTGCCGCGGCACGGGCAAGGTGATTAAAGACCCCTGCACGGAGTGCAAGGGCGCGGGCAGGGTACGCAAAAATACCCGCATCGTGGTCAACGTGCCCGCAGGCATCGACAACGGGCAGACCATCAGCATGCGCGGCGAGGGCGAGGCGGGTACGCGCGGCGGCCCGCGCGGGGATTTGTACATTGCCGTCACCGTGCGCCCGCACAAGCTGCTGGTGCGCAAGGGATACGATCTGTACCTGAACATGCCGATTCCGTTTACGGTAGCGGCGCTCGGCGGGGAGATTGTGGTGCCGACGCTCAAGGACAGCGTCAAGTACACCGTGCCCGCGGGCACGCAGTCGGGGGCGACCTTCCGCCTGCGCGAGCAGGGCGTGCAGCGTCTCAACGCCACAGGGCGCGGGGATTTGCTCATCACCGTTACCATCGCGGTGCCCAAGCGCCTCAGCGACGAGCAGAAAGCGCTGCTGGAGCAGTTTGCGGCCGCCTCGGGCGAGACGCAGCCGCGCACGGGCAAGAAGGGCTTTTTCAAAAAGTAACCGCATGTTGGGCGGCGCGGGTAACTCCGCGCCGCTTTCGTATTGCATTTAAATAGCAAAAGGATCGGAGGAACGGCATATGGCGCTGACGGCGGAACGGATCAAGGACCTGTTGGGGCTGGAACCGCTGATGCGGGAGGGCGGCCACTACAAAAAGACCTATCGGAGCGACGAGGCGCTGCCCGACGGCGCGGCAGCGGGCCGTGCAGGCGCGCATGTGCTGGGCGGAGCCATTGTGTACCTGCTGGAAAACGGCACCTACTCGCGCATGCACAAGCTGACCACGGACGAGGTGTACCACTTCTACCTGGGCGACGCGGTGCTGTTGACGGTGCTCAAGCCCGACGGCACGGGCGAGACCATCCGCCTGGGCCACGATATCGAGCATGGCGAACGCGTGCAGGCGGTGGTGCCGCGCGGCTGCTGGCAGGGCTCGCGCGTGGCCGACGGCGGCGCGTTTGCCTTGATCGGCACAACGCTGGCGCCCGATTACGAGGCGTCCGACTATACCGACGGCGAGAAGGACGCGTTATGCAAGGCATATCCCGCGTTCGGAGCCGAGATCGATATCCTCGCGGGCGAGCCGCGCTATTGAAGGGTGGGAGGATAACCATGCATCAAAAGACAAGCGTTGCCATCGTTGGCTGCGGCTCGATTGCCGATACGCATGTGCGCGCGCTCAGCGCAATCGGCGTGACCCCCGTGCTGGCGGTGAGCCGCACGCTTGCGGGCGCGCAGCGGTTTGCCGCGGCGCACAATATCCCCGCGTTTTCCGATGATTTTGACCGCGCGCTTTCGGACGATATCGATTGCGTGCACCTGTGCACGCCGCCGACGCAGCATTTTGCACAGGCCAAGGCCGTGCTCGAGCGGGGCAAGCACCTGGTGTGCGAAAAGCCCCTGACGCTCCACCCTGCGGAGGCGTTTGAACTGGCACGGCTGGCAGCCGAAAGCGGCCGCGTGGCCGCCGTGTGCCTCAACGACCGCAGCTACGAGGCCGTGCAGCGCATGCGCGCACGCGTGCAAGCGGGCGAGGCGGGGCGCGTGCTGCATGTGTTCGGGCGGTACTTGCAGCAGTTCCATCTGCCGCCGCACGCGGATTCGTGGCGGTTTGACCCCAAGCTTGGCGGAGACATGCGCGCCGTGACGGAGATCGGCACGCACCTAAGCGATCTGGCCATGTACCTGGGCGGCAGCCGCATCCAATCCGTCTGCGCGGATTTTGCCAACTTCTTTCCCACGCGCTATCGGAAGGACGGCATGCTGTATGCCGAGCCTGCGGGCGCATCGGCGCCGACCGAAACGGAGGACGCGGCGGCGGTGCTGGTGCGGTTTGAAAACGGCGCCATGGGCACGCTCATGCTGTCCGAGGTGGCGGCGGGCTACGGCAATGCGCTGAGCATCGAGGTGTGCGGCGCCAAGGCGACGTTTGCGTTCGATGAGGAACGGCCCGACAGGCTGCGCGTCGGCGCGGCGCACGGCGGCATGTCGGAGGAGATCGGGCAGCCCTGTGTGCGCGACGATACGTTCGTGCGCCTGTTTACCGAGGTGTACCGTGCCATCCGCATCGGCAGCGGCAACTACCCGACCCTGACGGACGGCGCGCAGACGGCCGCCGTTTGCCACGCCATGGCACAAAGCGCAAAAGCGCACGCTTGGGCGGATGTGGCGTACGCATAAAGACCGTATGAGAAAGACGTCGGCTGCCTGCCGTTACGGCCCGAAGCGCGTTTGCACAATTTGGTTGATCAGCGCCGTATCGGGCTGATAGAAGCGCTTGCCGTCGAGCTGCACGCTGTCGACGGGGATCGTGGTGAATACGATGTCCGCGGGCTCCGTGCGCCGAAGCACCGCGTAGAGCATGGCAAGCTGGTGCAGCGGGATGCTGCTTTCCACAACCGGCTGGAGCGTATACTTGGCGGCGATGAGCCTGAGCCAGCCGACCGATTTGAGCAGCGACAGGTATGATTTTAAAAACGTCTGCTGCCGCTCGATGCGAATCAGCTCGTCCGCGCCGCCCGAGGCAAGGTATTGGGCGGCGGCCTCGCCATCGAGCGCTTTGCCATTGAGCTGCACCGTGCCGAACACGTCCACGCATTTCGGGATGCTTTCCGTATGCACAATCGCATATTGGGAAAAACGCATGGGGAATACCGTGGTCAGCGCCTGACGGCAATCGGTGCCGCCCAGGTATGCGCTCAGCGGGTCGCCGCTTGCGGTGAGGATGTTGCGTGGTACGGCGTAGGCGCGGCAATCGCCGCCGCGAATGGACAGGATGAACGCAAAATCGATGGCGTTGGCGGCATCCAGACCCATAAGCAAAAGCTCCATCCGCTCATTGGTAAACGGCGCGGCGTGCTGCACGGGCAGCGGCGTGACCGCGGGACTTTGCGCGGGCGTTACCGTAAAATCGGGAGCTGCCGAGGCCGTGGGCGCGCTTGTCGCGGGTGCGGGCGAAGCCGTGGGCGACGCCGTCTGCGGCGCTAAAATGAGCGAAACCGGCTCTGCGCTTTCGGGCGTGGGGGAAGGGGTTGGCACGGCGCGGGCGGTTGGCGTCGGGTCGGATAAACGGAGCTGCTGCTTGCCCGAACGGATGGCGTCGCTGACCAACCGTATGCAGCCGTAAACCAACAGCCCCGCCACCAAAAGGAAGCAAAGCGTGGGCAGAAGCGTGCGGTAACCCCTGTGCGGGCGAAAAATGCGCTCAAAAAACGGTTTCATGGCAAATAGTTTGCGTAATTTGCATTGCGCTATCCGTTCAAACCCAATATAATGGATAAATTGATATGATTCGCGGAGGTGAGCCAATATGGAAAAACGTTCGCAACGGCGGCGTGAAACGGCGAAGCTGACGCGTGCAGCGGTACTGTGCGCGCTGATTGTCGTGATGACGGTTGTGCCGTACACGGGGTACATCAACTATGGGGTTATCGAGATTACCACGCTGCATCTGGTGGTCATTGTTGGCGCGGTGATGCTGGGCATGCGCTACGGAACGATTTTGGGCCTGGTCTGGGGCGTGACGTGCCTGCTGCGCGCGTTTACCAATCAAGTGCTGTACGCGCCGTTTTTGAATCCGCTGGTGTCGGTGGTGCCGCGGATACTGGTGGGCTTTGTGGCGGGCGCGGTGGCCGATGGCTTGCGCAAGGCGGAATGCCGCCCCAATGCAACGGCCGTCATCACGGCCATAGCGGCCACGTTGACCAATACGGTGCTGGTGCTTTCGGCGCTGAAGCTGTTTGTCAAGGAGATGTCGGCCATGCCGCTGTTTGGCACGATCTATACCACGTTGATCGGCGTCAACGGCGTCATCGAGCTGGCGGCCGCCGTCGTGCTCACCCCTGCCATTCTGGCAGCGCTGCGTCCAAGGGAGCTGGCGCTGGGCGTGGATATCGGCGCTTCCACCACCAAGCTGGCGTTATTACGAAACGGGCGCTGCATCAAAACCTGCCGCAAGCCCGATGGGCAGACGCTGGAGGAAGCGCTGGCGGCGTTTGGCACGGCGGGCGTTAAGCGCATTGCCATCACGGGCGTGGGCGCATCGTTTATACAGGGCGATCTGGCGGGCATTCCCACCGTGCGCGTGGGGGAATTCCGCTCGCTGTCGCGCGGGGCGTCGCACATTGCGCACAAGCGCAACTGCCTTGTGGCAAGCATCGGCACGGGCACGTCGTTTACGCGCGTAACGCCGCTGCGCTCCTGGCATGTCGGCGGCACGGGCGTAGGCGGCGGCATGCTCAAAAGCATGGCCAAGCTGTTGTGCGAAACGGACGATATGAACCATCTCCAGCAGCTTGCGGCCAAGGGCGACCTGGCCAATACGGATCTTCGGATTATGGATGTGTGCGCAGGCACCGTCGGCAACCTCATGCCCACCAACACCGTGGCCAACTTCGGCAAGGTCGGGGCGGATGCGTCCAAGGAGGATCTGGCGGCGGGCCTTTGCAACATGATATTCCAAAGCATCGGGCTCATGGCGGCGTTTGCGATAGAGCGGCACCTGACGCGCACGATCGTTCTGGTGGGCACCATCACCGACTGGCCCATTGCGCACAGGAGCCTGGACGAAGTGGCGGCGCTTTGCAACGTACACTATGTCGTGCCCGAGCACGCGGCGTTTGCCACGGCCATCGGCGCGGCTTTGGAGCAGCAGTAACACAAATTGGGAGGGACGGAATCATGAAACAAGTGCAGGTGGCGATACTCGGCCTGGGCACGGTTGGCAGCGGCGTGTATCGCATCCTGACCGATAACCGCAAGGATCTCATGCATCGCGAGCAGCTCGATATCGGGATTGCGCACATTCTGGTGCGCGATATGGCCCATAGCAGGAACGTGGAACTGGTGCCCAAGGCGCTGTTGACCACGGATATGGACGATATCATCCGCGACGATGCGGTTTCGATTGTCATTGAATGCATCGGCGGCGAGGAGCCCGCGGGCGGCTATATTAAAAGGGCGCTCAGTGCGGGCAAAACCGTGGTGACCGCCAACAAGGAGGTCATCAGCAAGCATTGGTCGGAGTTTGAGCCCATTGCCAAGTCCACGGGCGCGGGGCTGTATGTGGAGGCGACGGTGGCGGGCGGCATCCCGATACTGCGCACCATTACCGATTCGTTGCAGGCCAACAACATCACCCGTGTGATGGGCATCATCAACGGTACCACCAACTATATCCTCACCTCCATGGACGAGGACGGCAAAAGCTTTGAGGAAGCGCTGTCCGAGGCGCAGGTGCTCGGCTATGCCGAGGCCGATCCTACCGCCGATGTGGAGGCGTACGACGCCATGTACAAGCTTTCCATCCTCTCGTCCATGGCGTTTCATGCGCACATGCCCATCGATGTGATCTATCGGGAGGGGATTACCAAGCTCAGCAAGGCGGATTTTGAAACGGCCAAACAGCTTGGCTATCGCATCAAGCTGCTTGCCATCGGGCAGAAGGAGGGCAACCGCATTTCGGTGCGCGTGCACCCGGCCATGCTGCCTGTGGTGCATCCGCTGGCCAACGTGCGCGGCGCGTTCAACGCGGTGTTTCTGACGGGGCACGCCGTGGGCGATATCATGCTTTACGGGCGCGGGGCCGGCATGCTGCCCACCGCCAGCGCGGTGG
>CAZRIT010000001.1:50752-54843 GCA_964600225.1 uncultured Oscillospiraceae bacterium
TACGCATCCCACGCCGAGGGCAAGCACCGCTACATGACCTTCCAAAATATGGCGGGCATGAGCAGCGAGGTGGAGCTCATCAGCGATTTTTTGTGCATCTACTGCATCCGCGTGCGCGTGGTCGATCGTCCCGGCACCATGGCGGCCATCGCGGCGGCGTTTGCCAAGCATAACGTATCGCTCAAGAGCGTTTTGCAGCTTGGCGAGGGCGGCGAAAAATCGCGCATCACATTTTTGACGCACCATGCGCACGAAATGGATGTGCAGGCGGCCGTGGAGGAAATCCGCGCGCTGGAATGCGTGGACGGCGTGGAAAGCATCATCCGCGCCGAGGAATAGCGGAGGAAACGGAACCGTACGGGCGCTTCGGCGCCCGTTTTTCGTCAAAAAGCGATGCCGGAACCAAAACGCATCGGTATGCATGCCGACCCTGCTGTGGTATACTATTCCATATGAAAACGCGTCTGGTGATTTTACTGGTTGTGATATTGCTTTCGGCCCTGCTGGTGATGGGCTATTACCGCTACGGCGAGCAATTGCTGCCGCCGCTGCCCACGCCCGCGCCCACGGCCACGCCTGTGCCCACGCCCGCGCCCGTGCTGGTGATGACGGGCTTTCGCGAGGGCACGCTGACGGACAAGGTGCGCGATGCGGCGGAGGGCGCGGGGCTGGACCCTGTATCGAGCGCGCAGGATGCGCTGTCGGAGCTGTCGTTTGACGGGGCTGCGGCGATGCTGGTGTATGCCGATGCGGATACCGACTGGGCGGCGGTGGCGCAGCTGTATGCGCGCGGCGTGCCCGTGCTGGTTGTTTCGGATACCGAGGCGGCGTCCGACGCGTACCCGAACCTGACGTACGATGGCGCATCGGGCACGGCGCTTGCACTGGAGACGGCGCTGAGCTACCCGCCGCACGATAAGCCCGTGCGGCTGATCGGGCTGTTTTCGGATGCGGAGGGCGCGGCGTACGCGCTCTGGCAGCAGGGCAGGGCGGACGGATCGATCCTGTCGCGCGCGGAGCTTGTGGCGGATGCAGAAACAAACATGGCTGAATGGATGGATGGTACGCTCAAAAAATGGTGGGTTGCGGGCACGGTGGATGCGATCTTTTGCGAAACGACCGCGCTGGCCATGGATGCGGCCAATGCGCTTGCCGTGGCAAACCGTACCGATATGGAGGTGTTCTGCGCCGAAACGGACGAGGAGCTGGCGGCGCTGATGGAGACCTATCCCGATTTGCTGGTGGCCGCGGTCGGCATGGATAACGACGCGCTGGCCGATGCGTGCGTGCGGGGGCTGCAAACGCTGCTGTCAGGCGGGAGCGTGGCCGATCAGGCGTTTTTGCCAACGGTGCTGTGGTCTGCAACCGCCGTGCATTGAAACAAGCGGGCAAGCCATTTTGGGAACAGTCAAATGTAGCATAAGCGGCGCGTCCAGGCATGAACGCGCCGCTTATGCACACCATGCAAACCGTGGTTCGGATTTGCTTGGTGTGCCTTAGGTTATCGACAAAGGGAACGAGCGGTTTGCTCCGTCAAACCGCGCATTCAAAAACGAAGGAACAGCCAAATAATCAGTCAAAACCGGCGACATGTGCGGCGGTATTGACACCTTACTTGCAGGATTGCAGCGTCAATCCTGCAAGCGAAACCCCGCCGCAGCGGTATCCCGTCGGCAAAGGGACTTTGTCGACGGCTTAAGCGGCGCGTCCATGCATGAACGCGCCGCTTTTTTTGCTCCGTGTTGCCCGCTTTACGGCAGGGTGACAGAGATGACGGTGCCTTGGCCCGCGGTGCTTTCAATGCGCATTTCGGCGCCGTGAGCATCGGCGATGCGCTTGGCAAGCGCCAGCCCCAGGCCGCTGCCGCCCTGCGACTTGCTGCGCGATTTATCCACCATATAGAACGGCTCCGTCACCCGTGCAATCGCATCGGCGGGGATGCCGCGCCCGCGATCGCGCACGGTGATGGTGCGGCCAACGGCGGTCAGCTCGATGGTCTGTCCCTTTTCCGAGGCCTTGGAGGCGTTATCGACCAGGTTGACCAACAGCGACTGCATCAGGTCGATATCCATGTTGAGCGTTTCCACATCGGTCGATGTGGTCAGCGCCGTTTCACGCTTGGCCATGTTCTCGGCCGTGCTTTCGGTTACGCGCTCGAACAGCTCCGCCACGGAGGTATCGCGCTTTTTGATATCCTCGCCGAGCGTAATCAGCGACATCAGCTTTTGCGTCAGCCGTTCCAGCCACGCGCACTGGGTGTGGATGTGGGAAAGCGAGTTTTCGCGCTGCTCCTCGGTCAGGCTGGCCGAAAGCAGCGTTTCGCTGTGCAGCATCATGGAGGTCATGGGCGTTTTAAACTCGTGCGTCAGGCCGCCGATGAACGCCTGCTGGCGCGCGGTCTTTTCCTCCAAAGCGGCAATGTGCGTTTGTATGGCGTCGGCCATGCGGTTGAAATCCACGGCCAGTGCGCCGATTTCATCGTGCGTGCCCGCCTTGGCGCGCTCGTCATAGTGCCCGCTTGCAATGCGCCCCGCGGTCAGCCCCAGGGCTTTCAGCGGGCGCGAGGTGGCGCGCACCAGCGATACGATGAGGATGGCGCCAAGCAGGATACCGATGGCGGCAATGACCGTCAGCTTGGTGGCCATGGTGGTATAGGCTTGATAATTCTCGGTGATATCGGTGACCACATAGACGGAAAACGGGTCGTCATAGCCCAAAACGGTGACGAGGCTGCCGACGATCAACAGGTTTCGTTTGCCGATTTCATCCAGAAACACCCTTTGCTGCTCGCTGGAGAGCGGCAGGATGCGCTGCGGCTCCACGGGCACGAACGAGTAGAGCGTGGCGTCATGCTGCACCAGTACGCTCGTTTCATCCGCAAAGGTGCTGAAGCAATACAGCGCCAGCGCCTCCGTGGCCTGCTCGGATGCGCCGTTGAGGGTATAGTAGGCGGTGGTATTGGCAAAGGAGCGGGCCAGATACTGCTGCTTGTCCTTGGCGTTATCGACGGTTAGCTCCAAAACGTTGTTTCTGGCGGTATACAAAAACAGTGCGCCGATGATGCACACAACAACCAGCAGTACCGCCACGCACACGGCGGAAATCTTCATCCACAGCTTCATTGCGGCAGCCTATTCCTCCAAACGGTAGCCAACCTTGGCGACGGTACGGATGTGATCGCCCAGGTTGAGCTTTTTCCTCAGGTGCGCCACATGCACGTCGATGGTGCGCGTGTCGCCGTAAAAATCCGTGCCCCACACCTCGCTCAACAGCTTGTCGCGCGCAATGGTGCGGCCCTTGTATCTTAACAGCAGCGCAAACAGGTCAAATTCCAGCGGGGTGAGGTTTGCCTGCTCGGTACCGACGTGTATGGTGCGGTTGACGGTATCCACCGTCACGTCGCGGAAGCGCAGGATTTTGTTGAGCTTGCCCGCGCGCTCCAGCACCTTTTCGATGCGCACCAGCAGCGTCATCATCTCAAAGGGCTTGACCACATAATCCTCCGCGCCGCCCTTGAGCCCCTGAATCTCGCTTGCCACATCCGCGCGCGCGGTCAGGCAGATGACGGGGATGTCGTGCTGGCGGATGATGGGTAAAAGCCGGAACCCGTCGAGCCCGGGCAGCATGATATCCAATAGCGCCAAATCGTAGGAGTGATCCTCCTTGAGCGCGTCGGCAGCCGCCTGTCCATCGTCGAACACGCGGTATTGATAGCCCGAATATTGCAAATTGACGGCGATGCCGTCGGAGATGGCCTTGTCGTCCTCCACAATGAGTATGCGGTTTGCCATAAAAACCCCCGTACTGACATGGTATATATTCATATTACCACATCCTGCACGGGGGAAAAGTTAGCGATTTGTGAATCTATTTCAACGCTATTTCAACACCGAGTCCACAAAGTCGCGCACCGTCGGGTTGGGACAATCGGAAAAGATGTACTGCGGCGTGCCGCGCTCCAGCACCGTTTTGTTGCCCATAAACAGCACCCGGTCGGCCGCCTCGCGCGCAAAGCCCATCTCGTGGGTCACCACCAGCATGGTCATGCGCTGCTCGGCCAGTACGCGCATGACGGCAAGCACCTCCGCCGT
>CAZRIT010000001.1:54853-92070 GCA_964600225.1 uncultured Oscillospiraceae bacterium
TCGAGCGAGCTGGTCGGCTCGTCGAACAGCAGTATATCGGGGTTCATCATCATGGCGCGCGCAATCGCCACGCGCTGTTTTTCTCCGCCCGATAGCTGGGACGGCATGGCGGTTTCCTTATCGCTCAATCCCACCAGCTTCAACAGCTCCCGCGCGCGCCGCGCCGCTTCGGCCTTCTCCACCTTTTGCACCTGTATGGGCGCGGCGGTCATGTTGCGCATCACGTTCATGTGCGAAAACAGGTTGAAGCCCTGAAAGACCATGCCCATGCGCAGCCTGAGCTTGCGCTGCATGGCGGCGGGCACGGGGTTGACGTCGTCCAGCAGCGGCTCGCCCTCGATGACGATGCGTCCCGCATCGGCCGTTTCCAGCCCGATCAGGCACCTTAGCAGCGTGCTTTTGCCCATGCCCGACGGGCCGATGACGGCGATCGTCTGCCCGCGTTCCACCGCGAACGATACGTCCGATAGGATGAGGTTGTCGCCAAAGGACTTGCAGAGGCCCTCCACTTGAATCATCTGTGTCATCAGAATGCAAACCGCCTTTCCAGTCGATCGAACACCTTGGTGACAAGGAAGCTCATGATCAGATAGAATACGGCCGCCACCAGAAAGGCCGTGGTGTCCACATCCCGATTGACCGCGTGCTTGGCAAAGTAGAGGATATCCGCCACGCCGATGGCCGTCACAAGCGCGGTGTCCTTCACCAGCGTAATGGCCTCGTTGCTGATGGAGGGCAGGCACACGCGCATCATCTGCGGGATGGTCAGCATGCGCACCGTCTGGTTTTTGTTGAAGCCCAGCACCTGCGCGGCCTCGTACTGACCGTGATCAATGGAGAGCATGCCGCCGCGGAAGATTTCCGCAAAATAGGCCGCATAGTTGAGCACAAACGCCCAGCATGCCGCCTCAAAGCGGTTTAGCACCAGATACGGCCCGATGATGGGCAGGTTGGGCAGGCCGAAAAAGACGAAAAACATTTGCAGCAGCAGCGGCGTGCCGCGCAGCGCCCACACATACACGCCCGATAAAAAGCGCAGGAAGCGATTGCGGCTGACGCGCAGGAACGAAAGCGCCAGCCCAAGCGGGATGGAGAGCACCAGCGTGATCAGAAACAGCGCAACCGTCACCAGCAGGCCGTCGGACAGCGAAGCAAACAGGGAGAAATAGTAGGAAGCTTTCATAAATCCTCATTCCGTCGGGGCGGCGCCGAAACGCCGCCGTTTTTGCCGAACATGCGCGCAGCGTCCCTTGCGGGGCGCCGCGCGCATTGCAGTTTGTTTGATCAGGGAATCAGCCGTTGTCCTGCGCGATCAGGTAGTAGCCCACCACGCTGTCGATGACCAGCGCATCGATGCGGCCAACCTTGAGATCCTGATAGGCGGATACATAATCGTCATAGGTGACCAGTTCCTTAAACGTATCCTTGGTGGCCGTGTCCGCTTCGACCGCCTCGAGGCCCGAGGAGCCCGACTGCGCCGCAACGACCTTGCCCGAAAGCGTCGCCTTGCCCGTGATCTTGCTGTTGTCGCCCGTGAGGATGATCTGCTCGTTGGCCAGGTAGGGCTTGGTGAAGTACATCGTGTCCAGACGGCCCTGGTTGATGGTCATGCCGTTCCAGATGCAGTCGATGTTGCCGTTGTCCAGCTCCATCTCCTTGCTCGACCAGTCGATGGGCTGCAGCTTGACCTCGATGCCCAGCTTGGCCGCTACGGCTTTGGCCAGATCGATATCAAAGCCGACGATCTCGTTTTGATCGTTGAGGAACCCCATCGGCGGGAAGGACGCATCCAGACCCAGGATGAAGTAGCCGCGCTGCTGAATCTTGGTCCAGGAATCGTCGTCGGCAGCCGCCTCGGTCTCCTCCAGGAACGCCGCATCCTTCAAAATCGTATCCTCGCCGAACCATGTGTTGGAGATTTCGGCCGCGGTGCCATCGGCAACCAGCGCATCGAACGCCTCCTGTACCTTGAGCCCGAACGCGATATCGGTGCTGCGGAAGCCGATGCCGTATTCCTCGGTGGCAAAGATTTCCTCCAGTGCAACGATCTTGCTGCTTTGGCTGCTCTTGCAGCCGACCAGGGATACGATCATCATGACCGCAAACGTCAGAGCCAGAACTTTCCGCAAAGTGTTTTTCATTTCCATATCCTCCCGAAAACTTGTTTTGTTTGATTACTTTGCAAGTTTAACGCTTTATCGTGATAAAGTCAAGAACTATTTTCAAGTTTTTCCAACTTTTTTTCGCGCGCGGTTTTTCAGGCGTTTTGCGTGCCTGTTCGATCGCAATGCGGATACAAAACGGGCGCGTTTGACTGAATCGTGCAAAAGTGTTTACATTTCGTAAACTGACAAGTGTGGGAGGGAGTGTTATAATCTACATAAATATTGGATACCAAAGTGGTGCGCATGCGCGTATCAAAACACAGGAGGCGATGGAATTGCCCGAATACCGCGGGCCGAACGACGAGCGTCGTCGGGAGCAATATCGAACACAGCAGGAGCAACAGCAATACAACCAACGCGCTTCGCAGCAGGGGGCGGTCAGACGTCCCGCGCAGCGGGCGGCGGATGGTTCTCAGGCACGCGAGACCGAGGCCGTCTATCGGCAGGATGCGGCCTATCGCTATCGGGACAGCGCGTACAATACCGATCAAACACAGCAGGCACACCGCGCCGACAACACGCAGCGCGCATACCGCGCGGAGGATGCGTATCGGCGCACCCCGTCGCACGGCGGCGGCAGCGTGCCGCCGGGTAACGGCAACAGGAAAAGAAAGAAAAAAAGGAAGAAGCGTTTCCGCGTACGCATCCAGCCCAGGTTTTTCCTGCTGCTGGCGGTCATCATTGCCGTACTGGTGCTGGTGCTGCTGCTGTTGAAGGCGTTTGGCAGCGGCAATCTGGCGGAACCGACCGATGTGGAGAGCACGCCCAAGCCGGGCTTGTTCCAACAGTTGTTCCCCACGCCCACGCCTTCCCCCACGCCCACGCCTACGCCAACGCCCACGCCCACGCCTGCGCCGCCGTACGATGCGCCGCACGCGGTGGACAGCACGCAGCCCTCGGCATACGGCCTTGGCGTCAAGGTGGAGGTGGACGGTGTGGTTGTGGACAGCTTCAGCCGCGCCAAGGAGGATATCATCGATTTCCCCTACAATCAGCCGTATACCGATGTGGAAGGCATCACCACCTTCCGCGGCAACCAGTTCCGTTCGAGCGCTTCCTACGGCACGGCCGCGATTTCGCAGCGAAAGCTGGAGTTTGCGTGGCAGGTGGAGACGGGCGAGCTGGGACGCAGCGACGTCGGCGGCCCCGTCACAACCACATGGACGGGCTCGGGCTGGGTCGGGCAGCCGTTGATTGTCAAATGGCCCAACGCGACCAAGCAGATTATGAACATGTACGACTGGGCCAAGGCCAAGGAGGGGCTGGTCGAGGTGATCCTTGCCACCATGGACGGCAACATCTACTTCCTTGATCTGGATACGGGCGAGGCCACCAGGCCCAAGCTGTACCTGGGCATGCCGTTTAAGGGCGCGGGCTCGCTGGATCCGCGCGGGTATCCCATCCTGTATATCGGCTCGGGCGACATGTATGTATCGGAGGATCAAAAATCGCGCGCCATGGTCATTTCGCTGGTGGATTTTACCAGGCTGTATGAGTTTGGCAAGCAGAACGATCCCTTTGCATTGCGCGACTGGCACGCCTACGACAGCGCGCCGCTGATTTGCGCCGCGACCGATACGCTCATCTACCCGGGCGAAAACGGCATCCTGTACACCATGAAGCTCAACACCGTGTACGATGAAGCCACGGGCGCGCTGTCGGTCAATCCCTCGCAGATTGTGAAGATGCGCTATGCGGGCACGCGCTCCACCTATCCCGCCAGCAGCTCCAACAGCTTCTGGCTGGGCTACGAAACCAGCGCCGCCATGCTCAACGGCTATTGCTATCTGGGTACCAACGACGGCTTTGTGCAGTGCATCGACCTCAACACCATGTCGCTGGTGTGGGCGCAGGATATCGTGGACGATACCAACGGCTCGCCCGTGCTGGAGGTGGACGAGGCCAACCGCGCCGCGTACATCTATATGGGCTCCTCCCTGCACTTCACCGCCGACGCGGAGAAGATGGGCACGGTGCCGTTTATGAAGATCAACGCCATCACGGGTGAAATCGTGTGGAAGTACGAGCAGCAGGTCAACACCAAATCGGGCGTGTCGGGCGGCATCCAGGCCACGGCGCTGCTGGGAGAGCAGAGCATATCCGATTTGATCATCGTGCCGTTTGCCAGGACGCCAAGCGTCGACAGCGGCGTGCTGGTTGCACTGGAAAAGAACAACAACGGCAAGGTGCGCTGGACGTTCCCGATGGAAAAATACACCTGGAGCTCGCCCGTGGCCGTATACGACGCAGCGGGCAACGCCTACATCGTCGTGTGCGAGGGCAGTGATACGGGCGGCAAGGTGTTCCTGCTCGACGGCAGGACGGGGACGCTGTTGAGCACGTTCGATTCCGAAAAGAACATTGAGGCCTCGCCCGCCGTCTACGGCAACATGATTGTGGTTGGCACGCGCGGCATGAAGATATGGGGCATCCGTATCATCTAACCAATACCGACAGGAAGGAGGAGGCACGATGGCAAGCAAAAAGAGAAGAAAGAAAAAGCGCTTTCGCATGCAGCCGCGCTTTTTCCTGATCCTGTTCGTGCTGGTGGCGGCGGTGCTGCTGATTGTATGGGGCATCAAAAAGCTGACCAGCGACGACGCGGACCCCAACGCCGTGGCCACGCCCGTACCCACCGCTACGCCTGCGCCCACATCCACGCCCAAGCCGTCGCTGCCGCCCAATGTGGCGGTGATTCGCGATGAAAGCGCGGCCGCTGCCAGGCTTGGCTTCCAAACGGGCATCCGCATCGGCGGCGACGACAAATCGAGCTACAGCCGCGAAAACGCAGTGTCCTTCGGGCGCGATACCGAGTACGCCGCGGTCGAGGGCATACTGACCTTCGGCGGCAGCAACTACCGCAATTCGTTCACCTACGGCATCCAATCGGTGAGCGAAAAGCGGATGCGGGAGGCGTGGAGCGAGCCGCTCGGCGCCATCTCCACCTGGTCGGGCACGGGCTGGACGGGCCAGCCGCTGATCGTCAAATGGCCCGACGCCACACTGAAGATCATGAACGTGGCCGAAAGCTTTAAAACCCAGGAGGGCGGGTTGACGGAGGTCATCTACCCCGCCATGGACGGCAAGATCTATTTTCTGGAGCTGTCCACAGGCAAGCAGACGCGCACGCCCATCAACGCGGGCGTGGTGCAAAAGGGCACCGCGTGCCTCGACCCGCGCGGGTATCCGCTGCTGTATGTGGGGCAGGGCATTCCCGTGCAGAACGATCAGGGCAACAACGCCGCGTCCATACGCGTATACAGCCTGATCGACTGCGCTGAAATCTATAAGTTCGGCGGGTACGACTGGTTTTCGTACCGCGCATGGCAGGCGTACGACGGCAGCCCCATCATCGCCAACGATACCATCGTCTATGGCGGCGAAAACGGGGTGCTGTACACCGCAAAGCTCAACACGGCCTTCGACGCCGCGGCGGGCACGATATCCGTCGCGCCCGAGCGGCTGGTCAAATACCGCTACAATGGCTCGGGTTACAGCCGCACCGACGGCCAGGGCCGCTGGTACGGCATCGAAAGCTCGATTTCGGCGTTTCGCAACTTCCTGTTCTTTACCGATAACGGCGGCAGGCTCCAGTGCGTGGACGTCAACAGCATGCAATTGAAGTATGTGGTGGACGTCACCGACGAATCGGACTCCTCGGTGGTCATCGAGGAATCGTTTGAGGACAACACCGTGTACCTGTACACGGGCTCCCAAACGCGCGCGACCGCATCGGGCCTGGACGATGGCTTTGGCTACAGCTACCAGCGCAAGATCAACGGGCTGACGGGCAAGGTGATCTGGGAAAAGAAGCAGATGTGCTCCATCGGCGACGCCTCCAACAGCGGCGGGCTGGTGGCAACCCCGCATGTGGGGCGCAGCACTAGCAATATTGGCAATCTTGTCATCTATTCCCTGAGCCTTGCGGTTTTGCCGCAGGAGGAAACGGCGGTGCAGCCGCAAACGGGCGGCGTCACCACCGCAACCACCACCGCAGCGCCCGTATCCACCGCGGCGCCGTCGGGCCATACCGTGGGCGGACGCATCATTGCGTACGATAAAACCACGGGCGATCAGCTTTGGGCGCTCAGCCAGAGCAACGATTACTGGGCCAGCCCCGTCGTCATCTACGATGCATCGGGCAAGGGCTACCTGATACAGTGCGACCGGGGCGGCATCATCACCATGTACGACGCCTTGACGGGCACCAAGCTGACCACGCTGGATGCGGGCAGCCGCATCGATTCCACGCCCGCGGTGTTTGGCGATTATCTGGTCGTGGGCACGCGCGGCAAGGGCGGCTCGGGCAAGGCGGCCAAGATTGTGGGCATCAAAATCAGCTAAAGGCAGCGCATCAACCGCTTGCTTGGCAGGAGGGACGGCCGCACATCGGCGTCCTTCCTTCGTTTTTATTCAAAAAAGTCGATGGCATCCATAAGCGGTGGAGCGGGGTTGCAAGTGACCACAAGATATTGTATAATATAATTGTAAAACTATCGAAAGGTAGGAAACTGCGACTTGGCGGCCAATCAAAAAACCGCAAAAGGGAAAACGGGCAAATCGGGGGCGAGCAAAGCCGCCGAAACGCGCGCGTACAATCAAATACAGGAGCGCCGCAAGCGGGAATCCATCGGCGTGCTGCTCATTGCCGCGGGGATTCTGCTGGGCGCGTACTTAATATTCTCCGCCACGGGCTTTTTGGGCAAGGTCTTGAGCACGGCCCTGTTCGGGCTGATCGGCTCGGCCTCGTATGTGCTGCCGCTGGTGCTGATTGGCATGGGCATCTTGTCCATCCGCGGCGACAAGTATGAAAGCGCGCGCGGCGCGGGCTGGTTTGTGATGCTGGGCATGATCGCGCTGATTACGCTGATTCAGCTCACCAAAAAGATCCCGTTCGACGGGCCGTACATGGAATACCTCAACGACGCGTACAACCTGGGCAGCTTGGCGCACCGCGGCGGCGGGTTTGTGGGCGCAACGCTGTGCTATCCGCTGCAAAAGCTGGGCGGAAACGTTTTGGCCTACACGCTTTTGATCGCCATCATCGTCATCGCCATCGTGGCGGTTTCCAACCTGTCCATACGCGACGTATCCGCCATGGTGGGCGAGAGCGTGCGCGCGGGCAAGGAGAGCACACATGAGCAGTTGTTCGACGACGAACCGTACGCAGAGGACGCGCTGCCGTCGGGGCGAAAGCTGTTTACCATCGATTTGGACGCCGACGACGTTGGCGGCGCAAAAAAAACGGGCAAAAAGCGGCCCGCGCCCGCCGCGGCCAAGTCCGCTTCACCCGCCAAAAAGGCTGCGGGCAGGCGCAAGAAGGCGCAGGCCGACGATGACGACGGGCTGTCGTTCATGCCGCTGGAGGGCGGGCTGCGCACCAAGGACGGCGGCGTGCCCAAGCCCAAAAAGCCGCAGCAGATTGTGACGGATATCTGGGACGAGGTGGAGCCCGTTACCGATGTGCCGCTGATCATCAAGCCCGAAAAGAAGGGCGGCAGGAAGAAGGCGGAAGCGCCGCTGCCCGATACGGAGGCGCTGTTTGGCGCGCAAAAGAAGGAAAAGCCCGTGCGCAAGGTGCAGCCCAACGCCGAGGCGGTGGTGTATTCCAACGCCCCCGCGTACGAGCCGCCGCCGTTTTCGCTGCTGCAGGAGGCGGGCGTCAACACTGCCAAGTCCGAAAGCCCCAACGAGAAGGCGAGGCTGCTGGTGGAAACGCTGGCAAGCTTCAATATCACCGCCAGGGTCGTCAACGTCAGCGTGGGCCCCGTGCTGACCAGGTTTGAGCTGCAGCCCGCGCCGGGCGTGCGGGTTTCCCGCATCACGTCGCTTTCCAACGATATTGCGCTGGCGCTGGCCGCACAGCGCGTGCGCATCGAGGCGCCCATCCCCGGCAAGGCGGCCGTGGGCATTGAAATCCCCAATAAAAACTCCGTCACGGTGGTGCTGAGGGATATCGTGGAGAGCCGCGAGTTTGCCGCAAGCAAATCGCCCATCACCATGGCGCTGGGCAAGGATATCAGCGGCAAGATCGTCGTGGCCGATTTGGCCAAGATGCCGCACATGCTCATTGCGGGCGCGACGGGTTCGGGCAAGAGCGTGTGCATCAACGATATCATCATCTCCATGGTCTATAAGTCCTCGCCCGCAGAGCTGCGCATGGTGCTCATCGACCCCAAGATGGTGGAGCTTTCCACGTTTGCGGTGTTGCCGCACCTGCTGATTCCCGTTGTGACGGAGCCCAAGAAGGCTGCGAGCGCTTTGCGCTGGGCGGTCAACGAGATGACCATGCGCTACAAGCGCTTCAGCGAGCAGGGCGCGCGTGACATTGCGCGGTTTAACGAATTGCAGGATGCGCCCGAAAACCGCCTGCCCAAGATTGTGGTCATCATCGACGAGCTGGCCGACCTGATGATGGTCGCGCCCGACGAGGTGGAGGACGCCATCTGCCGCATTGCCCAGCTAGGGCGCGCGGCGGGCATCCACCTGATCGTCGCCACGCAGCGGCCGTCGGCGGATGTCATTACGGGGCTGATCAAGGCCAATATCCCCTCGCGCTGCGCGTTTGCGGTCAGCTCGGGCATCGACTCGCGCATCATCCTCGACAGCACGGGCGCGGAAAAGCTGCTCGGCCGCGGCGATATGCTATTCCACCCCAACGGCGCGGGCAAGCCGACAAGGCTCCAGTGCGCGTTTGTGGCGGATGCGGAGGTGGAGCGCTTTGTTTCCTACTTTAAGTCGAAAAACGAATCGCCCAACTACGACGAGCAGGTGGTGGCCGATATGAAATCCGTCGGCAAGAGCGGGCCCAACGGCGGCGTGTTCGGCGAGGGCAAGCAGGAGGACGAGCTGTTGGGCGAGGGCGTGCGGATTGTGCTCGAAAGCGGGCAGGCCAGCATCTCCATGATCCAGCGGCGCTTGCGCGTGGGCTATGCGCGCGCGGCGCGCCTGATCGATATCATGGAGCAGCACGGCTACGTTTCGGGCTTTGACGGCAGCAAGCCCAGGAAGGTGCTCATCAAGCGCGAGCAATACGAGGAGCTGTTTGGCGACGGATTGCCGTTGGCGGACGGGGAGACGGAAGCATGATGCGGCGCATTGGCGTGGTATCGCTCGGCTGCGCCAAAAACCTGGTGGATACCGAGCGCATGCTGGGGCTGCTGACGAGCCTGGGGCATACGATTGTGACCGATCCGAGCCAAGCCGACGCCATCATCGTCAACACCTGCGGCTTCATCGAGCCTGCCAAGCAGGAATCGATCAATGCCATATTGGAAATGGCCCTGTTTAAGCAGGCGGGCAAGTGCAAAAAACTTATTGTGACGGGCTGCCTTTCCCAACGCTACCGCGACGAGCTGCGCGCCGCGCTGCCCGAGGCGGACGATTTTCTGGGGGTGAACGAATACGAAAAGCTGCCCGTGCTGCTGGGCGATGCGGATGCGCCCGTGCCGCCGCTCGGGTGTCGGTCGCCAAGGATACTGGCTACCGCGCCGTACCGCGCGTATCTGCGCATTGCGGACGGCTGCAACAACCGCTGCGCGTACTGCGCCATCCCGCTGATTCGCGGCAATCTGGTGAGCGAGCCCATGGAGGCGCTGCTGGACGAGGCGCGCCGCCTGGCCGACGGCGGCGTCACGGAGCTGACGGTCATCGCGCAGGATACATCGGGCTATGGCGTGGATCGGTACGGGCAGCCCAAACTGATCGAGCTTTTGGAACGGCTTGCCGACCTGGACGGGCTGCACTGGGTGCGTGTACTGTACACCTATCCCGATACGGTCACGCCCGCGCTCATCGAGCGTATGCGCGGCAACGGCAAGATCGTCAACTATCTGGATATTCCATTGCAGCATGCAGACGACGGAATGCTCAAGCGCATGAACCGCCGCGGCGACAGCGGGCATATCCGAAAGGTGATGGAATATGTGGCGTCGCACGCGCCCGATTTTTTCCTCAGAACCACCATGATGGTGGGCTTCCCGGGGGAGACGGAGGCGGCGTTTGAACGGATGCTTTCGTTTTTGAGCGAATACCCGTTCGACCGCGTGGGCGCGTTTGCGTTTTCGCCCGAGGATGGCACGGCTGCGGCCGATATGGCCGATCAGGTACCCGAGGAAGTGAAGGCGGAACGGCTGGATCGATTGATGACGATGCAGCGGGCAATCTCCCATAGCCGCAATCTGCGGCGCGTCGGGCAGACGGCCGAGGTGCTCATCGAGGGCGCGGACGAGCGGCACACGTTCGGCCGTTCCTATGCCGAGGCGCCCGATGTGGACGGACGTATCCTGCTGCCGCGCGACGACAGCATGCAAGCGGGGCGCTATGTGCCCGTGCGATTGACCAAGGCATTGGATTACGACATGATGGGAGAATATGTATGAGCAAGATCAACTTACCAAACCGCCTGACCATCCTGCGGATGCTGATGGTGCCGCTGTTTATTGCGTGCTTCTTTCTGGATCGGTGGCTAAGCTGGTGGAACTGGCTGGCGGCGGCGGTGTTTTTTGTGGCGGACATGACGGATGTACTGGATGGCTACCTGGCCAGAAGCAAAGGGCTTGTCACCAACTTCGGTAAGCTCATGGACCCCATGGCGGATAAGCTTTTGTTTTGCTCCGCCTTCATCCTGCTGACGTGGCAGAACAAGCTTTCGCCGATATTTTGCATCATATTCATCGGCAGGGAGCTCATCATATCGGGCTTTCGGCTGGTCACGGCGGCGGGCGGCACGATCATTGCCGCCAACAAGCTGGGCAAGATCAAGGCGGCGCTGCAGGTGATCGGGATCATTGCGATGCTTTTAAATAACCCCATATTCTCCATGTGGAACATCCCGTTCGATCAAATCGTCATGTGGCTTGCGGCCATATTCACGGTCTGGTCGGCGATGGATTATATCATTCGGAATCGAAAGGCGGTAAGCTGGGAGTGATAGCGGAAATTGTCTGTGTCGGCACGGAATTGCTGATGGGCCAGGTGGTCAATACGGATGCGCAGTTCATAGCCGTACGGCTGGCGGAGCTGGGGTACCAGGTGTATTACCATACCACCGTGGGTGATAACGCCAAGCGCCTGACCAGCGCGGTGCACAAGGCCATCGAGCGCAGCGACGTGGTGGTGTTTACGGGCGGTCTTGGAGCGACGGACGACGACCTGACCAAGGAAACGGTCGCCGCGGCGCTGGGGCTGACGATGGAGCCGTTCCCCGAGGAGGTGGAGCGACTCAAGGGCTTCTTTGCCGCGCGCGGGCGCGAGATGCCGCCCAACAACCTCAAGCAGGCGTGCTTCCCGCAAAACGCGGTGATTTTGCCCAATCCCAAGGGCACGGCGCCCGGGTGCATCGTCACCGTGGAGGGCAAAACCGCCGTGATGCTGCCGGGGCCGCCGCGGGAGCTGTTCCCGATGTTTGCCAACCATGCCGTGCCGTACCTGGAAAAATTGAACAACATGCGCCTGCACTCCCGTGTGCTGCGTATCTTCGGCATGGGCGAGGGCGACGTAACGTATCGGCTGCGGGACATCATCGAAAACCAGACTAATCCCACCATTGCGCCGTATGTGACTACGGGCGAGGTAACGCTCAGGGTCACGGCGCGGTGCGCCAGCGACGAGGACGGCGAAAAGCTGGTTGCACCCATGGTGGAGCAGATCCGCGCGCGCATCGGGGACGTGCTGTACTCCGAGCACGGCGAGACGCTGCCCGAGCTTTGCCTCAGGCTGCTTGGGGAACAAAACAGAACCGTGGCCACCGCCGAAAGCCTCACGGGCGGATTGATCGCAAGCGGCTTTGTGGACGTGCCGGGCAGCTCGAAGAGCTTTTTGGAGGGGTGCGTAACCTATTCCAACGAGGCCAAGATGCATCGGCTGGGCGTTTCGGGCAGAACGTTAAAGCACGATGGCGCGGTGAGCGAGCAGTGCGCGCGCGAGATGGCCGAGGGTATGCGGCGCACATCGGGCGCGGATTACGCCATCAGCACCACGGGCGTTGCGGGTCCAGACGGCGGCACGGAGGAAACGCCCGTAGGCACGGCGTTTGTGGCGCTTGCGTGCGCAGACGGCACGCAGGTGAAAAAGCTCAATCTGTTTGGCGACCGTGAGCGCATCCGCTACGCGGCCATGCTCAACGGATTCGACATTTTGCGCCGAAAGCTCTGTACTTGAACGACGGCCGCATGGTATACTGAAACAGGAATTTATCGATGAAAGGGCAGGGTTATGGTAGAAAAAGATAAAGCATTGGAGATAGCGCTCAGTCAGATAGAAAAGCAGTTTGGCAAGGGAGCCATTATGAAGCTGGGCGACGCGGGCGCGCGAGAGCCCGTTGCCACCATATCGACGGGCTGTATCGAGTTGGATTATGCGCTGGGCGTGGGCGGCATTCCGCGCGGCAGGATTGTGGAGATCTACGGCCCCGAATCCTCTGGTAAAACCACCATTGCACTGCACATCATCGCGCAGTCGCAAAAGGTCGGCGGCACGGCGGCGTTCATCGACGCCGAGCACGCGCTGGACCCGACGTATGCCGAAAACCTCGGCGTGCGCGTGGACGATTTGTACGTCAGCCAGCCCGATACGGGCGAGCAGGCGCTGGAAATTACCGAGGCGCTGGTGCGCAGCGGCGCCATCGACGTCATCGTTGTGGACTCCGTGGCCGCGCTGGTACCCAAGGCCGAGATCGAGGGCGACATGGGCGATTCGCACATGGGCCTGCAGGCAAGGCTGATGTCGCAGGCGCTTCGGAAGCTTGCGGGCGCCATCTCCAAGTCCAATAGCACGGTGATATTCATCAACCAGCTGCGCGAAAAGGTCGGCGTGATGTTCGGCAACCCCGAGGTCACCCCCGGCGGCAAAGCACTCAAGTTCTACGCCTCCGTGCGCATGGACGTGCGCCGCATCGATTCCCTCAAGGACGGCACCAACATCGTCGGCAACCGCACGCGCGTCAAGGTGGTCAAAAACAAGGTCGCGCCGCCGTTCAAGGTGGCGGAGTTTGATATGATCTACGGCGAAGGCATCTCGCGCGAGGGGTCGCTATTGGATCTGGCCGCCGACCGCAAGATCATCCAAAAATCGGGCGCGTGGTACGCCTATGGCGACATGCGCATGGCACAGGGCCGCGAAAATACGCGGACATTCCTCAAGGACAACCCCGAGCTGGCGTCCGAAATCGAGGGCAAGCTGCGTAAGCTGCTGGATGAGGAACGCAAGAAGGCCGCCGCCGAGGCCGAGGCCAGGCGTGCCGCTGCAACGGCGTTTGCAGCCGCGCCCGCGCATGCCGCGGCGCCTGCACAGCCTGCGGAGCCCGCGCCTCGCGCCACACGCTGAGGCAAACGTCAACGACTGATACGAAAAACCGACGCGAGCACCTTGCCCGCGTCGGTTTTTTTGTTACGGAAAGTGTTTATGCATCAAATGCTGTTCGGGGATTGCGACGCTGTTTCAACAGGTGCCTGACCTAACTGCGTTTGCCGCACAAAGAACGCTTCGTACAGGGCAAGCAGCAACAGGGCGTATATGCCGATGTAGTTGATTTGATAGGTTAAGGCAAAGCTGCCAAGCTGCGGAAGCATGGTCAGCGAAAACGTCAGCGCGTAGGCAACATAATACAGGGTTTGCATTGATCGGGAAATCTGCGGGGGGGGGGTGCTTCTTGACAGCATCATCAACAACGGAATCAGGTAGTAGGCAAGCGTGTACGGGCCGCTCCAGCCCGGGCAGAGCACCATGACGCTGACAAGCAGCAGGCAGCGCGTCTCCCGCCGTGCTGCACGGTATGCGCCCACGATGCACAACAGCGCGACCAATACCGTTGCAGCCGTGCCAACGAACGATGCCGCAGCGGGCAGCATCAGATTGGTCAGGGACGCTTTTATAAGAGAGGGGATGGTAAAACTGCTCGGACAATTGGCCTGCACCCAGAGTTGGTTGCGGAAGAACTGCACCAGCCCGTCGACGCCGCCAAAGAACGCAAACGGCACAAAGAATACGATTAAGCCGTACAAAACCAGGCGGGCAGCTTCCTTGTAGCGTTTGTCAAACAGGTATAAAAGGCCGAATATGGCGGGATAAATTTTAAACCCTGCCGCGAAGGCGATGCAGAGCATGCCGACCTCTCGTTTCCACTTGCTGTCCGCATTGTAGCACAAAAGCGCGATCAGCAGCAGCACCAGCGCAATCAGCACCACGCTGCCGCGCCCAATAACCCCCACGACAAAAGCTGCTGAAAAAATGATCAGCAGACACAATAAATCTGCTTCCGATACGGTGCGGTTTTTGAGATATGCGCGAATCAAACGGTACAGCAGTATGAAAAAAACGATGTTGTACAATAGGTATATCAACTGATCAAAACCGCCGATATTGCTTTGCGACAATCCATACGGTACACACCGATACAGAAAAAAGAAAAAGAAGTAGGAAAATGCGGGGAAGCAGGCATGATAACTGACAAAGTATGTTTCCGTCGGTATGCCGCAGTAGGCGATATGAAAAAAGAAGTCCGAAAAAGGATTGTTGCCGCCATGCAGCAGATAGAGCCGCCAGAGTTCTCCGCGCGACAGGATCAGCGATATGCCCGATGCTGCAAGGAAACAGATGCAGATGGCATAAAAGGTGACCCGTGGGTTCTTTTTCCAATAGGCAAACAGGGAACGCATGCTCCTACCCTCCGCAGAATTGGTCTACTTCTCTGCCGCATGGCGCGTATTGGCAAGCTGCACCAGCCGAAATTCAAACTCGCGCTTGTTCTGCCCGCCGATGACATCCAGTATCAGGCCCGTAAAGAACGAGATCAGCGCGGCCAGCGCCACAAAGCTGCAAACGATCAGCGTCGGGAAGCGCTCGACCAGGCCCGTTTGCAGGTAGGGAAGCAGCACGAGCGGGATGAAGAAGCCGACGGCCAGCAGCATCAAAACCGCAGCCAGCAGGGAAAAGAACAGCATCGGCTTGTAATCCTTAAACAACCGTATGACGGTATCGATCACCTTGACGCCGTCGCGCACGGTATTGAGCTTGGAGACGCTGCCAACGGGGCGGTCGCGATAGGTGACAACGATGTTTCGGACGGCCATGCGCTTGTCGAGCGCGTGGATGGTCATCTCGGTTTCAATTTCAAACCCGCCCGACAGGATGGGGAAGGTTTTGACAAATTGGTAGCTGAACGCGCGTAACCCCGTGAGGATATCCTTGATGTCGGAGCGAAACAGCGTGTTGATCAATTTGCGCACAACATCGTTGCCGACGTTGTGAAACGGCCGCTTGTTCTCGGAAAAATAGGTGGAGGACAGCCTGTCGCCGATGACCATATCGGCGTCCTCGTTTAAAACCGCATCGACCATTTCGGGCAGTTTTTCCACATCGTAGGTATCGTCGCCGTCGATCATGACATAGCAATCGGCGTCAATCTCCCGAAACATCCGCCGTATCACGTTCCCCTTGCCCTGCATGCGCTCCTGCCGCACCACGGCGCCCGCGGAGGCGGCAAGCTTGGCGGTGCCGTCGGTGGAGTTATTGTCGTAAACATAAACGGTGGCATGATAGCTTTTGAGCGCAGCCATACAGTCGGCAACGACCTTGCCAATGGTCAGCGCTTCGTTATAGCAAGGGATCAGGACGGCGACGGTTGGCATGAAAACACCTCACAAACAGAGTAGATGGGATACTTTTGCTATTATACCGAGTATTCGACAGGGATGTCAACGATGCGCGCGCATATGTTGACGGAATGGCGGCGAGGCCTCTTTTGTTGACAAATGTTTTTGGGGAATGATAGAATGGCCGGGATATCCGATGATACGGAAAGAATTTGGGGGATTGCGCCATGAAACGCTCCGCAGGCGTCATACTGCACATTTCGTCCCTGCCCGCGCCCTACGGCATTGGTTCGCTGGGGGACGCGGCGTACGCGTTTATCGATTTTTTGTGCGCGGCGCGGCAAAGCTACTGGCAGGTGCTGCCGCTTGGGCCCACGGGCTACGGAGATTCGCCGTACCAGTCGTTTTCGGCCATGGCGGGCAACCCCTACTTTGTCGATCTCGATCGATTGAGCGCGGAGGGGCTGCTCGACCGCTTTGTGCCAAGCGCCGTCGATTGGGGCGCGTCGGGCACGCGCGTGGATTACGAAAAGCTGTTTTTGCATCGGTTTGACGTGCTGCAAACGGCGTATCGCGCGTTTTGCAGGGACGCTGCGCGCATGACGGAGCTTCGTGCCTATTGCGAAAAAAACGCCGCCTGGCTGGATGATTATACGCTGTTTATGGCCATCAAGGATGCGCACGCGGGGCGGCCGTGGACGGAATGGGAGGACGCGCTCAGGTTCAGGGATGTTGCGGCGCTGACGGAATGCCGCGCGCGGCTGGCCGACCGCATCGGGCTGCACGCGTTTATACAGTTTCAGTTCGATCGCCAGTGGCAAAGCCTCAAGGCGTATGCCAACGAGCGGGGCGTGCAAATCATCGGCGATATCCCCATCTATGTGCCGCTGGACAGCGCGGACGTGTGGGCCGCGCCCGAGGCGTTCCAACTGGATGAAAACCGCATGCCGCATATGGTGGCGGGCGTGCCGCCCGATTATTTCACCGCCGATGGCCAGCTTTGGGGCAATCCGTTGTACGATTGGGAACGCATGCGGCAGGATGGCTACGCGTGGTGGAAGCGGCGCATGGCTGCGGCGGCGGAGCGGTTTGACGTGGTGCGCATCGATCACTTCCGCGGGCTGGCCTCCTACTGGTGCGTGCCCGCAACCGAGCCGACCGCCCGCATCGGGGAGTGGGTGCAGGGCCCGGGGATCGATTTTGTCGACGCCATCAAGGCGGCGTTTCCCGCGCTGCCGATCATTGCGGAGGATTTGGGGTTTTTGACCGAGGATGTGCATGCGCTGCTGCGCGCGGCGGGCTTTCCCGGCATGAAGGTGCTGCAGTTTGCGTTCGATGCGCGCGAGCCCAGCAACTACCTGCCGCACGTCTACGGGCATAACTGCGTGTGCTACACGGGCACGCACGATAACACCACCGCCGCGGCCTGGTTTGACGAGGCCGCGCCCGAGGATGCGGCAATGGCGGTGCGCTATCTGGGACTCAACCGCGAGGAAGGGTACCACTGGGGCCTCATCCGCGGCGGCATGAGCTCGGTGGCGGACCTGTTTGTGGCGCAGATGCAGGATTATCTGGGGCTGGGCGCCGAGGCGCGCATGAATACGCCGGGCATTCTGGGCAACGGCAACTGGCAATGGCGCATGGCCGACGGCGCGCTGACCGATGCGCTGCGTGCGCGCATGGCCGATATGTGCCGCATCTACGGCCGCGGCTGACGCATTTTTCGTGCGGGCAGCGCTGCGCGTATGCCGCATACAATCGGTTTTGGTGAAGCATACTATGCTGTATGTGGAATGCATTATTGACCGTACTGATTACCTCCGTAGTGTCGCTCGTACTGCTGTTTATGCTGTGCAAGCTGATGGGCAACAAGCAGATATCGCAGCTATCGATGTTCGATTACATCATCGGCATCAGCATCGGCTCCATTGCGGCCAATTTGGCCACGGAGCTGGAAAACCCCGCGCTGCCGATGCTGGCCATGGTCGTCTACGCGCTCATTGCCGTGAGCATCTCCCTGATTTCGGCCAAGTCCGTGGCGTTTCGCAAGGTCGTCAAGGGCCGCCCGACGCTGCTGATGGACAGCGGCATCCTCTACCGCGAGAACATGCGCACGGCGCGGTTCGATGTGATGGATTTTTTGACGCTCTGCCGCATCTCGGGCTACTTTGATATTGCCGATCTGCAAACGGCCATCCTCGAGGAAAACGGCACCGTCAGCTTCCTGCCCAAGGCCGATGCGCGCCCGCTTGAGCCGCGCGATGTGCAGCAGTATCCCGATCAGGAACGCGTGTGTTACAACGTCATTCTCGACGGCAAACCGCTTTTGCGCACGCTCCACGCGCTTGGCCGCGACGAAACGTGGCTGTACGAGCGGATGCTGGAGTATGGCTACCGCAACTGCAGCGATATCTATCTGGCGACGCTGGACGCCAAGGATACTCTCAAAATCTATCCCATGACGCAGGAAAAGAAGCATTTCACACCGTTTGACTGACGGATGAATGGAACGCGCGTGCGCTAGAAACCATATCTGAGAACAAAAAACGCCAAAATGCACTTGTCAGCATTGCTCGGTTTGCTGTATGATGGCAGCTATGAAATCGATGCGAAACAACAAAAAATTGGTGAGCGCCCTGCTGCTGCTGACGGCCTCCATGATATGGGGTTTTGCGTTTGTGGCGCAGCAGGCGGGCATGGCGCACATCGGGCCATTGACCTTTTCCGCCATCCGTGCGTTTTTGGCGGGGCTGGCACTGATCCCGTGCTTTCTGCTGTTTGATAAACTGGGCCTCTCGCCCAAGCCGTACGACCGCAAGACCACCTGGAAGGCGGGCCTGCTGCTGGGCGTCATCATCGCGGGCGGGGGCAACCTGCAGCAGATCGGTCTGGTGTACACATCCGTTGCCAAGGCGGGTTTCATTACTTCGCTTTACATCGTGCTGGTGCCGATATTCGGCCTGCTCATCCACAAGCGCGCGCACCCGATGATATGGGTATGCGCCGTGCTGGCGGCGGTGGGGCTGTATTTCCTGTCCATCCGCGACGGGTTCTCCGTCAACAAGGGCGACCTGTACACGATGGGCTGCGCGGTGCTGTTTGCCGTGCACATTCTGGTGATCGATCACTACGCGGGCAAGGCCGATGTGGTGCGCATGAGCTGCATTCAGTTCTTTGTGTACAGCGCGCTGTCGGCGGTGGGTATGGCGTTTACCGAAACGCCGTCGTGGCCCGCCATCGCCGCGGCATGGCTGCCGCTGGTGTACGCGGGCGTGCTCTCGGGCGCGGCGTGCTACACTGTGCAGATGCTTGCGCAGCGCAACATCGAGCCCGCCGCGGCGTCGCTTTTGCTCAGCCCCGAGTCGGTGTTTGCCGCGCTGGGCGGCTGGGTGCTGCTTGGGCAGGTTCTATCGGGCCGCGAGCTGTTCGGGTGTACGCTGGTGCTCATTGCCGTGGTGCTTTCCCAGATTCCGTGGAGAGCGCCCGCATGGACGCACAAAAAGCAGCGTGCGCTGTAAGCCGTGCAGCGGCGGGTGTGCCGCACAGCGGCAAACGATACGGCAATTTACCGACACAGGACGGAGGGCTACGGGCGATAGATGCATTCCATCGATGATACCCATCACCATACGGCATATACGGGGGAACAGCACCACGAGGTGATGACCAAAGCGCCCGTGGGGCGGCTGGTGGCCAGGCTTTCCGTGGCGGCGATTTTCACCAATCTGATCACCTCCTTCTACAACCTGGCGGATACCTACTTTGTCTCGCAGCTTGGCAAGGAATCCACGGCGGCCATCGGCATTGTATTTTCCATACAGACCATCATACAGGCCATCGGCTTTGGCTTCGGCATCGGCGCGGGGTATCTGGCGGCGCAGCATCTGGGCGCCAAAAGGGTGGAGCGGGCCAACGTATATATATCCAGCGCGTTTGTGGCGGCGCTTGTGTTCGGGCTGGCGTTTGCGGCATGCTGCCTGCCCAACATTGCATTCATCCTCAGGCTGTTCGGCTCCGACGGGACCGTGTTGCCGCATGCCGTCAGCTACGGCCAATACATCATTGCGGGGGCGCCCGTGATGTGCGTTACATTTGTGCTCAACCTCGTCATGCGCTCCTGCGGCAGGGCGCGGCTCTCCATGATCGGCGTCATCACGGGCGCGGTGCTCAATGTGATACTCGACCCGCTGTTCATCAACGAGTACGGGCTTGGGCTGGGCATTGCGGGCGCGGCCATCGCTACGCTGGTCAGCCAGGTGGTGAGCATGCTGGTGCTGCTGTATTGCTTTTTCTTTCGGTTTCGGATTGCCAAAATTGCGCCGCGCTATGTGGGCAGGGATATCGGCACCTATCTGGACGTGGTCAAATCGGGCCTGCCGACAATCTGCCGACAGGGCGTCAGCTCCCTTTCCACGGCGCTGCTGAACAACATTGCCAGGCCCTACGGCGCAGCGGTGATTGCCGCCATGACGGTTGCCACAAGGCTGTACAATGTGGCGCGCAGCATCGTGATAGGCATCGGGCAGGGCTTCCAGCCGATTGCGGGCTACAACTACGGCGCGGGCGAATATGGCAGGGTGCGGCGCTGCTTCTGGTCGGCGGTCGCCATGGGCACGGCGGTGGCGGCTGGCATTACGCTGCTGTTTGCGGTGTTTGCGCCGCAGCTTGTCGTCCTGTTTTTGAAAAACGAACCCGCCGTAACGGATATCGGCATCAAAGCGGTGTATCTATTGTGCCTGTCCATGCCGACGCTGGCTTTTTCCACCTATGTCAACCAGCTTTTGCAGTGCTTAAGCCAGGTGAAAAGCGCCACGTTTCTGGCCATGTGCCGAAACTGCATCATGTATATTCCGTTGATACTGCTGCTGCCTGTACAATTCGGGGTGTTGGGCATTCAGCTTGCGCAGCCGCTGGCGGATATCCTCACGGCGCTGATATCGGTGCCGTTCCTGCTCTCGTTCATGCGGCGGCTGAACCGCATGCCCGCACTGCAATCTCGGAAGCCTACGATACAGTGACGAATCCAAACAAGCAAAGCCGATACCGAAACAGGGTATCGGCTTTTTTTGTGCCATGTCTTTAGGCGCATCACAAGGCGTGTTGCCGTATGATGGACAAAACGGAGGTGTGGTATGGAACAGAAGATTTACGGGTACATACGCGTATCCACTAAGGAGCAGAACGAGGATCGGCAATGGCTTGCCATGCAGGATGCGCGGGTTCCCGCAAGCGGGATCTATATGGATAAGCTTTCGGGCAAGGACTTTGCGCGCCCAAGGTATCGAAGGCTCATGAAAAAGCTGAAGGCGGGAGACCTGCTGTATGTCAAAAGCATCGATCGGCTGGGGCGAAACTACCGGGAGATCATCGAGCAATGGCGCATCATCAGCAAGGAGAAATCGGTCGATATTGTGGTGCTTGATATGCCGCTGCTGGATACGCGGCGCAGCAAGGATCTGCTGGGCACGTTCATCAGCGATATCGTGCTGCAATTATTGTCGTTTGTAGCGGAGAACGAGCGGGATAATATCCGCGTGCGGCAGGCGGAGGGCATTGCGGCGGCGAGGCTGCGGGGGGTGGAATTTGGCAGGCCGCGCATCGAAACGCCATTGGCGTTTTGCAAAATTGTGTTGGCATGGGAAGAAAAGCGGCTGCCGTTTTGCGAGGCGTTGCGGCAATCAGGCCTGAGCGAAGCCACGTTTTATCGAAGGCTGCGCGAGCTGCGGCGGGGAAGATAACGGACATAAATGAATAACGACTGTCAAAAGGCGTACCTTTTGACAGTCGTTATTTTTATCCAATTTACCACAAAAGCGGTGAGAGTACAACGTTTTTGACATAAAAAATGCCATGTTTTTCTTTCCAACGCGGTGATATCAAAAGGTACACGTTTTGCCAGATTCTGCGCAAAGCAGGCACCTTCATGCGGCGTATATCGAAAAAATCATCAAAGGGAGAAATCTTGATATGTCGGGCATCAAACGCTTTTTAAAGGAACGGCTTTTCAACGGCGCGCCGTATCGGTGGTATGTCAAAAACAACCCGCGCCTGCGCGCACTGATTGGGAAGGAATCGTGGTTCCCCGTACAGACGCACGTTGCCTGCGTTCCGTGCGGAAGCGGCACTTGGGCGTATCGCATCGCGCCGTCAAGGGTCAGCCAAACCGATCCGATCATCTATGCCGTGGGATTGGGCGATGATATCACGTTTGAACTGGACGCTGCCAAGCGGTTTGGTACGATGGTGTATGCCATCGATCCTACGCCGCGCGTTTTGAAGCAGTATGCCGCATTGAAGGAAACGATGCCCGTCTATCCCTATGCGCTTTCCGACAAGGATGGGACGGCGGAGTTTTACATGCCCGAAAACCCGGAGCATGTCTCGGGTGCGTTGAGCAAGGAGTTCAACTGGCATGCGCTATCCGATGACTATATCACGGTGCAAACCAGAAAACTGTCATCCGTCATGCGGGAACTGGGGCATACGCGGATTGATATACTGAAAATCAACGCCGAGGGCGCCGAGCACGCCATCATTCATGATATCCTTTTAGACGGAGTGGATATTGGACAGTTCGCGATTGCGGTCAGAGGACACTATCTGAAGGACGGCCCGAAAAAGGACCGCAACATGATGCGCGAGTTGAACGCCCATGGTTACCGTGTGGCGGACTATTCGCCTGAAAGCTTGCATGTGTTGTTTGTAAAGGATATGGGCTAACGCGCGTAAAACCAAGCGCCCGCGGACAACAGTTTCCTGCTGCCGCGGGCGCTTTTGTGTTGCAGGGGGCTTGGCGGGCGGTTTGCCCTTACTTGGTTTCCTCGTCGGTCTCGACGAAGGATTCCCACACGTCGGCGATGTCGTCGAGCTGCTGTGCGACGCTGCGCAGCTCGCTGTTGGAACGGCCCGCGCCCTTTTTGATGAGTTTGGTCAGGCGTTCCAGCGCGGAAAGCAGCTTGCCAAACGGCGAATCGGGCCTGGGTTCGGCGGGCGCGGCCTTCTCGCCCTTTTCCAGCGGCACGGGCGCGGCTTCCTTGACATATACGCAGTTGATTAAATCAAAGCGCGCCCCGCTGTACGGCGCGGAGGCGGGGATGCCGCATTCCTCGGTCAGTTTTTCGGCAAACGTATCGCACACGTCGCTTTCGCCGTGGTTGACAAACACCATTTTGGGCGCGGGCGAATAGTGCCTGACCCAGTTGGTGAGCATGATGCTGTCGCCATGGGCGCTGATGCCCGGCAGCTCCACCACCTTGGCGCCGACGGCCACCTCCTCGCCAAACAGCTTGACGTGCTTGGCGCCTTCAATGAGCGCGCGGCCCACCGTGCCGATGGCCTGGAAGCCGACGAATACCACGGTATTTTTGGGGCTCCACAGCCCGTGCTTGAGGTGGTGGCGGATGCGCCCCGCCTCGCACATGCCGCTGGCGGAGATGATGACCTTGGGGCGCTTATCAAAGTTGATGGCCTTGCTGTCCTCCACGGTTTCGGTGATGGTCAGCCCCGGGAACTCCAGCGGGTTGATGCCCTGATTCAAAAACGACAGCGCTTCGGGATCATAGCATTCCTCGGCGTTTTCCACAAACACCTTGGTGGCGGCGTTGGCCAGCGGGCTATCGACATATACCGTAAAGCCATCGTGCCCACGCACGAGCCCTTCGGCCTTGATGTGGCGGATGAAATACAACAATTCCTGCGTCCTGCCCACGGCAAAGGACGGGATGATGACGCTGCCGCCGCGATCGAACGTTTTTTGAAGCACATCGGCAAAGGCCGTGGCATAATCGGGCGGCGCATCGTGCACGCGGTCGCCGTAGGTGGATTCCACCACCACATAGTCGGCCTCATCGATCATGCTCGGCTCGTTCAAAAGCGGCTGGTTGGTGTTGCCCAGATCGCCCGAGAATACGAGCTTTCTCTGCTCGCCATCCTCGGTGAGCCAGATTTCCACGCTCGAAGAGCCCAGCAGGTGCCCCGCATCGGCAAAGCGCACCTCGACGCCTTCAAACAGGGTGAAGCGCTCGTCGTAATCGTGCCCGCAAAGCTGCTTGATCAGCGCCTGCGCATCCGCGGTGTCGTAGAGCGGTTCCACGGGGTCCTCGCCGCGCCGCTCGGCCTTGCGGCTGCGCCACTCGGCCTCGGATTCCTGAATGTGCGCGCTGTCGAGCAGCATGATGCGGCAGAGGTTGCAGGTGCCGTTGGTGGCGTGCACCTCGCCCGCAAAGCCGTTTTTGCTCAATAGCGGCAGCAGGCCCGAGTGGTCGATGTGCGCGTGCGTCAGCAGCACCGCGTCCAGCTCGGCAGGGTTGACGGGGATGGGCATGTTGACAAAGAAATCCTTGCCCTGCTCCATGCCGTAATCGATCAGGATGCGCTTGCCGCAGACCTCCAGATAGTTACAGCTTCCCGTTACCTCGTGCGTTGCTCCCAGAAATGTCAATTGCATTGGTATTGCTCCTTTCGATTCAATGCACGCCGTACAGCGCGATCAATTCCATGAAATGTTGATAAACGGCGGTATTCTCCTGCGTGCCGACAAACCGCTCCGAACCCACGCCCACCGCGTAGACGGGTACGTCCGTGCCCGTGTGCCCGAACGACCCGAAGGAAAGCCCCGCGCGCCTGCTCACAAGCTGCGCCGCGGCGGAGGTAATCGGCGCGTATACGCCGTATTGCGCCTTCTGCTCGGCGCTCGACAGATCCTTTTCGAGCGTGTGGCGGTAGGCCTCGGCCAGATAGTCCCGTTCCGATTGCGTCAGGTCGGTCAGCCCAAACGCAGCGATCACATCGGTTAAGGCGCTTTCAAACGGGGTGTTGAGCGATTGGAATATGGAAGCATACACCTCGTCGAAGCGGTCGCAGGAGACGGTTTGGCGGCTTAGCGCTGCGCGGTCGCCCTCGGAGAGGGTCAGACCGCCCGTTTCGTGATCGGCGGTGACGACGATCAGGGTTTCCTGCGGGTGCAGCAGGTAGAATGCGTACGCCGTGCGCACCGCTTCGTCAAAATCCAGTAGTTCGGCATACAGGTCGCCCCCGTCGTGATAGTGCCCCGCCAGGTCGATGCGGCCGCCCTCGGTCATGATGAAAAAACCGCTGTCGGAATCGAGCCGCTCGATGCCGATGGAAAGGAAGCGGGCAAGCTGTCCCGCGCGGCCGTTGGCGCCGTCGAGCGCCAGCTTCATGCCAAAATCGCCTGTGAGCGTATCCGCCTTCAGGATGAGCTTTTGCGCCTTGGGCAACGAAAGGGCCTCCGCCTCGGAGCGGACAAGCGCATAGCCCGCAGCAGCGGCTTCGGCGGCAAAATCGAACGTGGCGTGCGTGCCGCCGCCCGCAAAGTACGCAAAGCCCGCGTTGAGCAATTGGCGGGAAATCGTATCGTAATTGGTACGCGCGTCGGTATGCGCATAGAAGCCCGCGGGCGTGGCGTGATCGAGCGATACGGTGGTCAGTATGCCGATGTTTCTGCCGTTCGCATGCAATTGCTCGGCAACGGACGGCCGATCCTTGCCGTTGAAATCCTGCCCCAAAACGCCGTTTTCGGTTTGATAGCCCGTGGCAAGCGCGGTGGCGGCGGCGGCGGAATCGGTGGTGTCGCCCTCTGCATTATCGGTTTTGAGCGCGCCCTGCGCGGGGAAAGCGGTAAACAAAAGCTGTTCCAGGGAGAGCGCTGCGCGCGCCTCGTTGACGGCGTTGACCTGGTTGGGCCCCATGCCGTCGCCGATGAACAGGAACATGTATTTGAGCGTCGGCTCCGTCTGCGGGGTTGGCGCGGGCGCAGCGGGCGCGGGGGAAGCGGTATCGGTCGGCATCCAAACGGGCGTATCGGAAACGGGCGCGACGACGGCGGGCGCGGTGGCGGGCTGTCGTTGGCAGGCGGCCGAAAACGAAAGGAGCAGTGCGGCGATCATTGCCCGGATGATGATGTGGGAAAAGCGACATTTTTGCATAAATTATTCTAGCATGATTTTTCCCGTTGCACAACTGGACGAATCGGGCGGAAGGTGATATATTTGTAGCAAATGCGACGGAATGGGGGATGCATCTATGAGTCCCGGTAACAGGCCGAGTGGCAGGAGAAAAACCTATGTGGGCGGCGGCAACAACGCAAATCGGCGCGGCAACGGCCTCGGCGGCGGATCGTTTGGCGGCGGCAGCGGCAACCGCAGCGGCGGCGGCAACGGCCTGCTGGCCATCCTGCTGGCGCTGTTGATCGGCAAAACCGCGGGCGGCGGCAATAACAACGGCGGCGGCACGAGCAGGAGCGGGTGCCTGAAGCGCATCCTGATCCTTGCGGGCATCGTGCTGGTCATTTCCTATCTGTCCAGAAGCTGCAACAGCAGCAGCCTGCTCTCGGGCGTGAGCCTAGAGGATCTGCTGGGCGCGGACCCGACGGGCGGCAGCACGCTGACCGAGGTGCAGGATCAAACGCCCGCCAACACCGCCTCAAGCTATGGCGACCTGTTCAGCGCGCTCAACGGCGGAACAAGCGCCGTGTCCTCAACGGTGGAGACAGCCTACAAGGCGCACGAGCCAGATTACACGGTGTCGTCCGCCGCGCGTAGCCGCTATACGCCCGATAGCGCCAAGACCGCAACCATCATGCTGTATATGTGCGGCGCGGATTTAGAGAGCAAAAGCGGCATGGCTACGGCGGATTTACAGGAGATCATCAGCGCCACGCTTTCGGATAACGTCAACTTTATCGTGGAAACGGGCGGAGCGGCGCGTTGGCAGAACTCCGTCGTCAGCTCCCGCACGAACCAGATTTATCAGCTGCGCTCGGGCGGCCTCAAGCGGCTGGAGAGCAACCTTGGCAGAAAGTCCATGGTGGAGCCTGAAACGCTGAGCGAGTTTATCCGCTACTGCACGGGCAACTTCCCCGCCGACCGCTATGCGCTGATCTTCTGGGATCACGGCGGCGGGTCGATCTCGGGCTACGGCTACGATGAAAACTTCCCCAACGCCACCATGACGCTGGATGAAATCAATACCGCTTTGCAGGATGGCGGCGCTAAGTTCGATTTCATCGGCTTTGACGCATGCCTGATGGCCACGCTGGAAACGGCCTTGGTGTGCGAGCAGTATGCGGATTATCTCGTTGCGTCCGAGGCGGTGGAGCCCGGCACGGGCTGGTACTATACCGATTGGGTGACGGCGTTGTCCGAAAACCCCGCTATCGCCACGGTGGATTTGGCAAAGATCATCATCGATGATTTTGTGTCTGCCAGCCAGCAGCAGGCCCCGCAGAGCTACGCCACGCTTTCGCTGACGGACCTTGCGGAGCTGGACGGCACGGTGCCCGCGGCCTTCCGCACGTTCTCCACGGCCACAAGCGCAATGATTGCGGCCGATGGCTTTGCCGACGTGGCCAACGCCAGAAGCGGCGCAAGGGACTTTTCCGCAAGCGCCAAGATCAACCAGATCGACCTGATTCACTTTGCCCAAAACCTCAACACGGCCGAGAGCCTGTCGCTGGCGAAGGCCTTGCAGGGCTGCGTCAAATACAACCGCTGCGCGTCCAACATTTCCCACGCCAACGGCCTGTCGATCTATTTCCCCTATAACTCGCTCGGTTCCGTCAGCACGGCCGTCAATACCTACAATAAGATCGGCCTGGACGCAAGCTATACCGATTGCATTCGCAGCTTTGCCTCCATGGCGGCGGGCGGACAGGTGGTATCGGGCGGCAGCGAGAACCCGCTGGGCACGCTGCTTGGCGATTCCACAGGCTCGCTGCTGGGCTCGCTGCTCGGCGCGGATATGACGGGGTATTCCTCCTCGTCGGCCTCGGCGGATGTGATGACGTCGCTGCTGGAGGCGTTCCTTTCGAGCGGGCGCAGCCGCAGCGTGGTTACGGGCGACAGCGATGCAAGCTGGGTGGACGAAAACCTACTGCGGGAATCCGTCGATTACTACGCCAAAAACACAGGCGGCTTTGCCGACCTGACGCTGACGGACAAGGGCACGCACCGCGCGCTGGTGATGAATGAGCAGCAATGGTCGCTGGTCAAAGCGCTGGAGATGAACGTGTTCCTCGACAAGGGCGATTATTACCTCGATCTCGGCCTGGACAACGTCATGGATTGGGACGCGGACGACGACCTGATCATGGAGTATGACCGCACCTGGATGTCGCTCAACGGCCAGATTGTCAGCTACTACTTTGTCAGCGACGCAACCGTGGACGATGTCTACACCGTGGTGGGGCGCGTCCCCGCCATCCTGACCGCCACCCGCAGCGCGGACGACGCGGCACTGACGCTGCTGGACGGGGGCGCTGCCGCGCAGGCGGGCAGCGACACGGTGCAGATACAGACGCGCGTGGATATCATTGTGGTGTTCTCGGGCGACGATGCGTATGTGGCGGGCGCGCGGCCCGTCTATGCGGACAAGAACGCGCCCGAAACGAAGGACCTCATTGAGATCCGTGCGGGCGATACGCTGGATTTCCTGTGCGATTGCTACTACAAGGACGGCACCTTTGACGATACCTACTACCTGGGCGAACCGATGGTCGCTACGGGGAGCTGGGTTGTCGGCAACGCGCCCGTGGGGGACGACGCGTTCATGATGACGTACCGCATCACCGATATCTACGGCGCAAAATACTGGACGCCGACGGTGACCGATTGACGTTGACACCGATCGGGCATGGACGAACAACGGATAATGGAAACGGGCGGAAGCGGAAGCTTTCGCCCGTTTTTTGCGGTTGCACATGGTTGTTATTCCGAGCCGACGCCGCTGCGGCGGGACAGATTCTTCGTCGCTGCGCTCCTCGGAATGACAATGGAATGGGTTGCGCTCCTTGGAATGACAGGGAGATGCGTGGCCATCGGAATGACAGGGAGGAAACCATGCACCTCAGAGTGACAGCGTCGCGATAAACGCATCGATGATGCGGTTGACTGCATCGGGCGCGTCGAAGTTGGCGTTGTGTGCGGCGTTGGGGACGACGCGCAGCGGATAACCCGTTGCCTCGTGCCACATGTTGCAGTATTGGCGCACCTTGCCCGTGATATCGCGTGCGCCCACGATCAGCACGGTGGGGCAGGGGATCACCATATCCCTGTTGGCGGAAAGAAAGCCCGCATACCCCAGGCCCATGAGGCGGCACAGCTCCCGCTTGTTGTATTTTAGCAGCGCGCGGCGCATGTTTTCCCGCGTGGGCTCCGTTGTCCCAACGGTGCGGGCAACGCTGTTGACCAACAGCTTGTACGGGTAGCACATGGACATCCATTCGATCTGCCTTAGCCACCATCGATCGGACTTGGAATAGTACCGTTCGCCGTACGGGCAGGTATCGATGCCGACAAAGCCCGCCGCCTTATCGGGATAGGCCGACAGGAACGACTGGATGTGGTAGCCGCCCATGGACTGCCCCACAAGGATGGCTTTGGCAACCCCTTCGGTGTCGAGGATGGCCTTGAGCTCCTCTACGCCGTTTTCATACGAAGGGTCCCGATACGGGCGGGAATCGCCGTGCGCGGGCGCATCCCATGCGATGGTGTGAAAGCGACCCTGAAAATAAGGGATTTGAAGGTCAAACAGCGTGTGATCCGCCGTCAGCCCGTGCAAAAACACGATGCACGGCGCATCGGCCGCGTCCGCGCGCGTGACCCAATAGTATGTTCTGCCGCGCGGCGATTCCACATAGCGCTTGGTCATCGTGCCTCCTTTGCAGACGGTGTGCGTGCCGCCTTACCCGTAGATTTTGCCGACCAAATAGTTGACCCATGTTGCGGGCAGGAGCTTGTTGATGAGGATGAACAGCTTGTACTGCGTGCCCACGGTATACAGGGCCATGGGGCGCCTGGTGCGGACGGCTGTGAGCACCACGCGCGCCACGGCTTCGGGCGGCATGCCGTTTTGCTCATCGTGCTCCATGGCCTCCACGGCCTTGGTGAGCGATTTTCCGTAGATATCCGCGCCCGCAAGGCTCTTTTTGCGCGCGGCGGTAAAGCCTGTTTTGACGTCGCCCGGCTGCACGGCGGTAACCGTGATGCCAAAGGGCCGCACCTCGTTTCTCAGCGCCAGCGTGAGCGAGTTGACGGCGGCCTTGGTGGCGGAATAGAACGCCTGGAATGGGATGGCGATGGGCGCGGCCACGGAGCTGATGTTGACGATGCGGCCGCTTCGTTGCGTGCGCATGGTCGGCAGCACAGCCTGTATGCAGTGGAGCGCGCCAAAGAAATTGACATCCAGCTGCCTGTGCGCATCGAGCGGGTCGGTGCACTCCACGGCGCCCGATATGCCAAAGCCCGCGTTGTTGACCAAGAGGTCGATGCGGCCCGTTTCGGCAAGGATGCCGTCGATGGCGGCGCGCACGGCTGCGGCATCCGTTACATCGGCCGTGACGTGGCGGATCGGGCCGATATCGGCGCCGCTGCGGCTGAGTTCAAACACCCGATAACCGTTGCTTTGCAGCAGCCTTGCCGTGGCAAGGCCAATGCCGCTGCTGCCGCCCGTTACGATGGCGACGGGATACATGTGCGAATCCGACATGTGATGGATACCTCCCCGAAAAAAATCATTGCGTTTATCGTATCAAACGGGTTGGGCTGCGTCAATTCTCCGTCACTCGATGGGCGCAAGCCACCCGTGCACCAGATAGTGCCCGTCCTGTAAGTAATCGGAATAGGCGCAGGTGGCAAGCGTCAGGATGGGATAGATGTTGGAATAGGCCACCTCGCACGAAAAATCGGAAAGCGACATGACGCGCTGCACATACTTGCTGCGCTCCGTATCGGACGCAAAGGAAACGGGATAGTTTTCCGCATCACTGGTTGCGGTGTGCGCGGAAAACACCTCTACGCGGTAGCTCTGCGCGGGCGTGATGAGGTACATGGTGCGGTGCGCATCGTAGTAGGATTGCTTTGATAATTCAGCAGCGACCCGAACATGGTATCGTTTTTCATGTGATGCCCGTAGATGATGAGGTTATCGGCCGAAAGCGTTGCATCCAGCCGACAATCGAAAAACAGCGCGCCGCCGTTGCTGCGGCTGCCATCGTAGGCGTGGGTGAGGTAGTATTCGTTGTTGGTATAGCGCACAACGGGGTAGTTGATGGGCGTATTCTCGCTGTACAGCCAGGCCTCCACGTGGCGGCTCTGCTCCTTGAGCACCGTAAAATCAACCGTGATGGGCGGCGTTTCCGTGGGCGGGGACCAATCGGCGCTCAATTGCGGCAGCGCGCTTGTCGGCGCGGGCGTGGTAACCGACATGGCCGACAGCGCATCGTACCGCTTGCGGTCGCTGCGGTATCCAAGCAGCGTGCGCACAAGAAAGAAGCTTGCCGTCAGCAGCACGCACATAAGCACGATATCGATTATCAACAGCAGCCGATGCACCTTTTTGCGCTTCATACCATGCAGTATAGCACGCCTGAAAAACGTTGCGCAATGCCTGCGTTCTTACTTTGCCGAAGTTGCCAACGGTCGCTGCGGCATGGTATACTTTTTGTATTACAACCGCAGCCGCTTGCGGATGCTTACGGCAGCGATTGGTCAGGAGAGGGGTTTTTATAACAATGGTAAAACATGTGGTATTTGATATGGGCGGCGTGCTCATCAACAATCCGTTCGACGCCTACCTCAATGCGCGCGTTTCGGATGCGGACGACCGCGTTCTTTTGATGCGGGAGCTGTTCCGCTCGGTCGAGTGGATCCGCATGGACCGCGGCGTGATGGACGAGGCGGCCGTTGCGGAAAGCGTATGCAAGCGCGTGCCCGAACGGCTGCACGAAACCGTGCGCACGCTCATCGACAACTGGTATCAGACCGCGTCGCCGATAGCGGGCGTGGAGGCGATTGTGCGCCGCCTCAAGGCGGCGGGGTACGGGCTGTATATTTTGTCCAACGCATCGACCAAGTTCCACGGGTTTGACGAAAAGCTGCCCGCCATCGAGTGCTTCGACGGCCGCTTCGTCTCCTGCGACGTGCATTTTGTCAAGCCCGAGCCTGCCATCTACCAAACCTTTTTGAAACAGTACGGCTTAAGGGCGGAGGAATGCGTATTCATTGACGACGTCAACGCCAATGTCGAGGGCGCGGTGAACGTGGGGCTCAACGGCATCGTGTTCTTTGGCGACGCCAAGCGGCTGGAGGCGCAGCTCAACGCGCTCGGCCTCAGGTTTTAACCGCGGCATGGGAGGGAACGCAGCTTGATGACGGTGATTTGGATCGTCTGCGTGGCCGTGGCGCTGCTGCTGGCGGTGCGGTATACGGCGGCGGGGCTTTTGGTACATATCGCCGTTGACCGCAGCTCGGACGGCCTGCGCCAGGGACAAAGCGGGGATATCTATGCGCTGTTTCGGCCCGAGATGCGGCGCGGGGCGGATTGGTTTCTGTCCGCGCGGCCCGAAATATGGACGGCGCGCTCCTTTGACGGGCTGCTGCTCAGCGCCCGCTATCTGGAGGCGGAGAACGCCGTCGGCACGGCGATCCTCATGCATGGCTACCGCGGCAGCAGTGCGGACGATTGCGCGCTGCTGTTTCGGTTCTATCATGAGCTGGGCTACCATGTGTTATCACCCGATCAGCGCGGGCACGGGGCCAGCGAGGGACAATGCATCACGTTTGGCGTCAACGAGCGCAGGGATGTCAAAACCTGGCTGGATGCCGTCAACGCCCGCAACGGCGTAACGTTTCCCGTGGTGCTGCACGGCATCTCGATGGGCGCTGCAACCGTGCTGATGGCCGCGGCGCTGCCACTGACGGATAATGTGATCGGCATCGTTGCCGATTGCGGCTTTACGTCGCCGTATGAGGAGTTTCGGTATGTGCTGAAAAGCCGTTTCCGCCTGCCCGAGCGGCCCATTCTGCCGCCTGCGATACGGATGGTGCGCATACGGGCGCGGTTTGACCCGTATGTATCCGCGCTTGCCGCCATGCAAGGCAATGCGCGCATTCCCGTACTGTTCATCCACGGGGAGGCGGATACGTTTGTCCCGCCCGATATGACGCTGCAAAACTACGCCGCGTGCGCTGCCGAAAAGGAGCTGCTGCTCATCCCCAACGCCGCGCACGGGCAGGCCGTGCTGCTGGAAACGGAGCGCTGCTTTGCGGCCATCCGCGCCTTTTTGCTGTGCCACGGCACAAAAACGGCATAACGCTGCCTAGGCAACCGCGCTTCGGATTTACACGGTGCGCCTACCCTCACAACGCGCCTGCGGCAGCCCCGCGGGCGCGTTTTTTTGCGGGGCCTGAGCGCATTGGTTACAGGAAAATACGGGCAGGAAAATCATCCCTTTACAAAGAAGCGCAGGAAAGTTCACGAAATGTTCTTTGTACAAACAGATACGGAACAGTATAATAAATTTGTATATCTTTTGTGGAAGAATCCCCTGCCGAGCCCATGGGTTTTCGGCATGCAATCGGCAGCCGTGCCGTGGCCAAGGGCGCGGACGGCCTATGTTTCAGACTGGAGGAGTTACGATATGGTTTGTAGAGAATGTGGCGCTTACAATGCCGAGCACCTGACGCATTGCCGCGTATGCGCGGCCAAGCTGAAGGATGACGACGCAATCACCGCGGCGCAGGAGGACTTAAACCTGCCCGATGCGGATACGGAGGACGAGGAGGCGCTTGCGCGCCCCGCACGGGAGTTTGCCAAAGCGCCAAGCTGGCCCACGCGGGCTTATGCGGGCGCGCCCGAGAACCCGCCGATTCGCAAGGCTGCGCCCGTGACGGTGACCAGCACCGAGCGCCCCGCAAGCGCCACGGTGCGCCCGCAGGCAGCGCCTGCCGTGCCGCAGCTTACCACCTGCCCCAATTGCGGGAAACCCGCCCTGCCCGATGCGCCCTTCTGCCCGTATTGCGCGGCGCGCCTGGATGGCGCTGCCGAAGCGCCCGTTTACGCATCCGCAAGGCCCGCATCCTCCGCAAGGCCCGCGCAGAAGGCTGCGCCCGCGCCCGCCGCAAGGCCCGCCAAGCGCTCGCCCGCGCTGGCCGATTTGGAGGACGTGGACGAGTTTGACGACGAGGATGATTACGACGAACCGCCGCAAAAGAAGCGCGGCGGCCTGTTCGCCAAGAAGAACAAGCTTGCCGAGGTGGACGACGGGGACGATTACGACGACGGCGAGTTTGACGACGACGAGTTTGAGGACGATTACGACGACGATGCGTTCGACGACATCAAGCCCAAGAAGGGCAAGGGCTCCACGCTGCTGTTCTGGGGACTGATCGTGCTGCTGGTGGCGCTGATTGCGGTAATTGGCATGTGCATCGTCAAAAAGAACTTCGGTGGCGACGTTGGCGCGCTGACGGCCTCCATTTCCTCTATCTTTGGCAAGGACAAACCCGCGGACGATCCCGCTGCCCCGCCCGAAGCGCAGGTTGTGATGAACACGGCCACGGTGACGGAGTATACCGATCCCACCACGTCGGAGGTGTTCCTGGAGATCACCATCCACGCGCTGACGGGCAGCTCCGTCAAGATCAACACCAAGACGGCTTTGCAGCAAAACGTTGCGCCCGTATCCGCCGATAACATCCTCAAGCTGCGCGTGGCGCGCGATGCATTCATGCCCAACGAGCCGTGCGAATCGGAAACGGTTGTGATTACGCCCGATATCGATGTGACCATGCCCGATGGCCAGACGGCCAAGGTGCAGTGCGAAAGCGTTACGGTTACGGTGCCCGTGCTGTCGATTACGGTGTCCGAGCCGCTGACCGATACCGTGCAGCAGACCATCAACAACGATCCCATCACCATCGCGGGACAGGTCAGCGATACGACGCTGCGCGAAATCTATATCAACGAACAGCCCGTGGCCGTGCTCGACGGCGGCGTGTTCACCTATGACTACAAGCCGACCAACCCCGTCAACCTGACCGCGCCCGCGGAGGGTGCGGAGCCGACAACCGCCGAGCAGGAGACCATCACCATCGTGGCCAGCAAGAACAATGCCGTCACGGCGCGAAAGGTCATCACCATCGAGCCGTACGTCATGCAAAACCTCACCCTGCTGGTCAATAACGAGGTGGCCTCGCTGGGCTCGACCGACGGCAACGTGACCATTGTGGGCACGGTTACACCGGGCGCTACGATTACGCCGACGTGCTCCTCGAGCAACGTGACCTTCGGCGTGCCCACCGTCAGCGAGACGGGCACCTACTCCCTCGCGCTGACCATTTCGCAGGAGGGCGCATACACCGTCAACCTTTCGGCCAAGGGCGAAGGGTACTTTGATGCCAGCACATCCTGCACGGTGGAACGTGCGCCGACGGCTTCCTCGTCGTCGTTCCGCAAGGCCGCTACGGCCCTCAACGACACCGCCTACGGTAAGATCTCCGGCGGTTCCACGCTGACGGGCAACTATACCTGCACCATCAAGGTGACGGAGATTGTCAGCAGCTCGCCGTACGTCATATTCAAGGGCACCATCAGCGGCACGGAGCTGGAGGTTTACTGCTGCAACCGCAGCGCCAGCAACACCATCAACTCGGCCGATGTCGGCGAAAAGAAGCAGATTGCGGGCACGCTGGTTGGCCTGTACCCCGATACGCAGGTGCCGTACCTGTGGACGTGGTTCATCTGGAACAAATAATGCGCGTTTGGGCAATGACCAAAATCAAACACAGAATCGATCGGGAAGTCGTGCAGGAGTTTGCCTCCGCACGACCTTCCGATCGTGAGGGCTGGACGCCGATCATCACATCCCTTTGCAAGCCGCTCGACCTGGCCGTGCCCGTGATACTGCCCAAGCATATCGCGGAGCTTAGGCAGTTTTCCCGCACGGTGTTCAAGCCGTACGATTTTATGGAGAGCGTTGCGTTCGATACGTTCGAAATCGAAATTTTCCCCGAAAAAAAGAAAGAAACGCATACCGAATACTTCTTTGACCAAGACTAGGACAAAAGCGTCAAAGGAGAGATTGTAACCATGAATACGCTGGCATTGATACTGATGGTCATCGGGGCCATCAACTGGGGCCTGGTCGGGCTGTTTCGGTATGACCTGGTGGCGGGGCTGTTTGGCGGCAGCGTGAGCATCATCGCGCGCATCATCTACACATTGGTGGGCATTGCGGGCATCTGGGGCATCACGATGCTGTTTCGGCCCGAAACGACGGGGCATATCGCCGACGAAGCGGAATAATCGCGTCGCGGAAACATCGCATCAACGAAAAAAGCGGCTTTTGCCGCTTTTTTGATGCTCCGTTTTTCCGATTTGGGTGTTTCCAATCAGCCTGCGTTGCGCTGCTTTCTGCGGGTAAGCATGCGGCCTGCCGCAAGCTCCGCGCCCGCCAGCAAGGCAGTCCCCGCCCACAACAGCGGCATGGAGCCGTCGCCCGTTTTCGGTATGTCCGCGGCGGGCGCAAACACCCGCACATATTTGTATGTTTCCACCAGGGCCGCGTGCGCATCCGCACTCGTGCCCGTCCACAGGCTGCCGGGCGCAGCGTCGCCCACGTTGACCACACGGTTGGCGTCTATGGCATAGCTGCCGGAAAGAACCAGTCTGCCGCGTATCGTCGAGAGGGCACACAAACCGCCCGTGGCGGTCACGTCGCCGCCGCTGACGTTGATGTTTGCATCCCCAAGGGCGGCCATTCCGATGCCATCGTTTTGCGTGCCGATGGCGTTGACCGTATCGCCGCTGATGGTGACATCGATCTCGGTATAGATGCCTCTTAATCCGCCCGTGGCGGTGATGCTGCCGCCGCTGACCGTAAGCCCGCCATAAGCGGTTATTCCCGTGGAGTCGCTTGCCGTGCCTGTTGCGTTAACCGTGCCGCAGTCCGCGCGGAAGGCGACATAATCGGAGTCAATCCCGGCTAGCTCCCCTTCGACGGTGAGGCTGCCCCCACCGCCGATGGTGATTCTTGCACTGCGCAAATTGCCTTCTATTCCCTTCGAAGCCGCTGCCATGGCGGTCACGCGGTTCACGCTGCCATCCGTCAGTTCGATGGTCAGGTCGCCATCGGCTGACACGCCGCCCGTAATCGTTGCGCCGTTCAGCGTCAGCAGCGCGTCGCTTGCGCGGAAATCCAGCGTCCACGTCCCGCCCGCGTCAATGGCGTCGGCAGTATAGGTTTGTGTGCCGATCCGAACCGATGCGGGTGCTGCCGCCAGCGCTGTCGCAGGCAGCAGCACGCCCGTCAAAGCAAGGCACAGTACCGCCGCCAAAACCCTCTTTTTCATGCTATTTCCTCCCATTCCCGTCGCGTACCAAACAAAAACGCCCTGCGCGATTAAGCGCAGAGCGGCGTCATATGTAATAGGCCCCTGTCCGAAACGAGGGCGCGGTTATGCTAATGCTTGCTTGCTTATGGGCGACGTTTTCCATTTGTCAAGCCCTTTTCCGAAAATATATTACAACAGCATAATTGCATGGGAATCGGAAGCAAATGGCAACATAAATACGCGGGCGGAGGCATGTGTTGTATACGTCCGCTACGGCGGGACAGATCCTTCGGCTTCGCCTCAGGATGACACAGCGCAAGAATGTGCTC
>CAZRIT010000002.1:0-47904 GCA_964600225.1 uncultured Oscillospiraceae bacterium
AAGTATACCGTGCAGGATCTGGAGTACGATGGCGGATTGACGGCCGTTATGAAGTCCCTGGAATCCAAAATGAATCTAGACTGCATGACGGTGACGGGGAAGACATGGCGTCAGATCCTTGCCAATGTGCCCGCGCCCAGCGGAAAGATCGTGCACCCCATTGATCGGCCGATCAGTAAGCAGGGGGGCCTGGTCGTTATGAAGGGCAATCTTGCGCCCGAAGGCTCCGTCATTAAACAATCGGCCGTTAAGCCCGAGATGCGCAAGTTTACGGGAACGGCCAAGGTGTTCGACGGTGAAGTAGCTGCTTGCAACTCTCTGCTGGCAGGAAAGATCAAAAGCGGCGACGTCTGTGTAATCCGCTATTGTGGTCCAAAGGGTGATCCCGGCATGCGCGCCATGAAGTACTTTTTGCACATGGTCTGCGGACTGGGGCTGGATAAGAGCATTGCGCTGGTGACTGATGGGCGCTTCTCGGGCACCATCAAGGGCGCGGCTATCGGTCATGTGGTGCCCGAGGCGGCTGTGGGCGGTCCGCTGTGCCTTGTTGAAGATAACGACCTGATTTCCATCGATATCGACAAGCGCGAAGTGAATCTGCTCATCAGCGCTGAGGAAATGGAAGCAAGACGCAAGAAGTACGTCATGCCTGCGCTCAATCCGCCCAAGGGCGTTCTGACGCTTTATTCCAAGGTTGTTACTACCGCCAACGACGGCTGCTATTCGGGGATCTGATTTGACACAGGATGCCTCTCAGCAAAGCGGGCTCCCAAGCAATCGGGAGCCCGCTCTTGACAACCGTACAAACAGTGTTATTGCTTTTTTGCGATCAGCCGCAGGCCTTGCCAAAGGTGCCCGTTGAGGATGGCGATCAGGCCGTCCAGCCGTCTTGGGGACATGGCGTCCAGCCCGACCATCAACAGTTCCCGAAGCGGCATCTCGTTCATCATGGCGTTCATCATGCCGCGCGTTTCCGCATCGTCGCCAAGCATCTTGTCACCGACCGCGCGTATGATGCGCACCATCAGCCTGCCGAGTCGGCAGCGCTGAATCTCCTCCATGGTGGAGTTGCGGGTAAAGGGCTCGCCCGCGGCCATCTCCCGCTGCGGCAGCGGGCGGCTAAGCAGCGCAACAAACGCTTCATCGGAAACGGCAAAGTCAGCCGTGGGATGATCGTAGCAGGCGGCCGCTATGCGATAATCGGGCGCGGGCACGGGGGATTGCGTGCGCATGGTAACCGTGCCGCGCGCGCGTACATCGCTAGAGGATGCGGCAACGCGGATTTCGTAAGCGCCGTTTTCCACGCACCAATCGTGCACATCGGTATTGAAATACGCAAACGCGCGCCGATCGAGCGTAAAGGAAACGGTCTTGGTTTCCCCAACGGCAAGCTGCACCTTTTCAAAGGCCCTGAGCTCCTGTGCGGGGCGGAATATGCCGTCATGTATCTGCGGCGCGACGTACACCTGCACAATCTCCGCGCCGTCCGTTTGGCCGACGTTGGTTACATCGACGGAGAGCGTTACGGGCGTTTCACCGTCCGATTCCGTGCGGTCGATGCGGAGATTCCCGTATGCAAACGCTGTGTAGGAGAGCCCGTAGCCGAACGGATAGCGGACGGGGACGTTGGCCGTATCGTAATAGCGATAGCCCACATAGATGCTCTCGCGGTACTCCACGCTCCTAGGAAACCCGGGGAAATAGCGGTAGGATGGGTTGTCCTCCAGCCGATAGCACCAGCTTTCGGCCAGCTTGCCCGATGGATTGACCTTGCCCAGCAGCACATCCACGGCGCCGCCACAGGTCGCCTCGCCGCCAAGGTACGGCAGCAGGATGCCCTTGGCATACCGTTCCCAATCGCAGTCCACCACAGAACCGCATTGCAGCACAACCACGGTATTGGGGTTGGTTTCGGCAACGCGGGCAATCAGGGCCGTATGGCTTTCGGGCAGGCGGATGTGCGTGCGGTCGAACCCCTCGGATTCGTACCGATCGGGCAGGCCAACAAACAGGATGGCAACGTCCTTGCCCACCGATGCGCGGCAGGCCTCGGCAATCAGCATTTCGTCAGGCTCATCGGAGGCAATCTCATATCCTTTTGCAAAATCGGGTGAAAAGCCCGCGTCGCGCAGCGCGTCCGTGGCGCTGTCGATGGAGAGCGGGTGAATCTTGGAGCTGCCCGCGCCCTGATAGCGCGGATGGATGGCAAACGTGCCGATGACGGCAATGGATTGGCCTGCCCGAATGGGCAAGATGCCGTCCTCGTTTTTCAAAAGCACGGCGGAAGCGGCGGCGGCACGCCTTGCCAAAGCGTGGTGCGCGGACAGATCACAGTCAAGCGGTTGGCGCTGTTTGGATTTGAGAATCAGCTCCGTCACGCGGACGGCGCATGCATCCACATCGGATTCGGAGAGCGTGCCGTTTTGCACGGCGGCAACGATGCTTTGCCCATTGTAGGGACCGCTGGATGGCATCTCCAGGTCCATGCCCGCGCGGATGCCCGCGATGCGGTCGTTGGTTGCGCCCCAGTCGCTGACCACGGCGCCCGCAAAGCCCCACTCGTTGCGCAGCACATCCGTTAAGAGGCGGCGGTTATCGCTTGCATACACGCCGTGCAGCCGATTATAGGAGCACATCACGCTCCAGGGCTGCGCTTTTTTGATAGCGGTTTCAAAGGCGGGGAAGTAGATTTCATACAGCGCACGCTCATCCACCACGGAATCGGTCGTCATGCGGAGCCGTTCCTGATTGTTGGCGGCAAAATGCTTGAGCGAGGTGCCGACCTGCTCGGACTGCACGCCTTGGATAAACGAGGCTGCCAGCTCGCCCGCGAGCAAAGGATCCTCGGAGAAGTATTCAAAGTTGCGTCCGCACAAGGGACTGCGCTTGATATTGACGCCCGGGCCGAGCAAAACCGCAACCTCCTGTGCGCGGCATTCCTCGCCGATGGCAGCGCCGATTTCACGCATCAAAGCACGGTCAAACGAGCATGCGGTAGCACAGGCGGCGGGAAAACATGTGGCGGGCACGCTGTCGCCGATGCCCAGATGATCCGCGTCGGCGGATTGCTTTCTCAGCCCGTGCGGGCCGTCGGTCACCATGACGGAGGGCAGCCCAAGGCGCTCGATCGCAGCCAGGTGCCAAAAATCCCTGCCCGCACACAGCGAAGCCTTTTCCTCCAACGTCATCCGTTCCACGAGCGAAACGGCTTCCTCATGCAAGCGCATAGACAGGCTCCCTTCCAAATAAGCTTATCCGATGATGACGCCCATGCCGCCGTCGTCGGGCCGATCGCCCGTGCCGGGATCGGGCGCCGTCATATCGGGCGTCGGCTCCGCGGTGGGCGTAGGCGTAGGCGTTTCGGCAAGCGCGGGGCCAACCCAGATTTCGCCCGCAATGGCCTTGTAGGTGGACGATGCCAGCTTTTCGCTGCGCACAAGCGTGCCGTTTTTATAGTAATTCTTGTAGGATTGATACAGATACCCCTTGCGCGGCGTGATGGCGACATACGTTTCGCCCGCCTGCAGCAGCGTGCCGTCGTACTTTTCCGTGCCCTCGGGCAGTTCCATCTGGACGGGCTCGCCCTCGGGCTCGTAGACGGCCATCTGCTTGGCAGATAGGCGGATTTCATCGTATTCATCCGTTGCAAACGGGACCGCCCACACCTCAAACGTCAGCTTTTTGTTATCAACGGTGTAGGCGAATATGACCACATCGTTGGCGGTGTTGTTTTTAAACTGAAAATCGATCAGGTTGCCCACGGAGTTGATGGTGGCATCCAGACCTTTATCGACATAGGTGACGGGCATGGAGTGGTTGCGCCGATAGACAATCTCCAAATCCGCCTTGACGACGGCGTTGTATAGGGTGGAGGAAAGCTGGCACACGCCGCCGCCCGCCTGCTCCACGACCGCGCCACCCTCGTACGCGCCCGCGTCCTTCCAGCCATTCTTGGCGGTACGGGTGCCAAGGGTATCGTTGGTGGAAAAGACCTCGCCCGGCTTTAGGACAGTACCCGATATGATGCCTGCGCCCTTGCGGATATTGTATTTGCGGTTGCTGCTGCTGTCGGAAAACGATGTTGTGGCCGAGGCGCGCATGACATAGGTGCCTTCAACCATGGCGCGCGTTACGACGGGCTTCGTCTCCAAAACGGGGATCTCAATGGGCGTCAGGTCGCCTGCGGCAATGGCAAGCAGCACCGACTGCACCAGATCGTTTTGCAGCACGGAAACGCCCATCACCTCGTCGGCATAGGTGATGGTGCGCGTTTCGGTATTGACGGTGGCGATACCCGCGTCCTTGGCGGGCGTGTCGAGCTTGGCGGCCAGCTCCGCCACGCGCTGCGCAAGCACCGCGGAATTGAGCACCGCGGTCAGTTGGTACGCGCGGCCATTGAGGCGCGTTTCCTCCTTGACGGATTTCATGGCGGCATAGTCGCCCGTTTTCCCGAGCTGGTACGCCTCGGTCAGTACGGAATCCAAATCCGTGCCCGAAACGACCGATTTGAGGTCGAGCGGATAGGACGCGCCCTTGTAGGTCAACGGGAACGCCGTGGACGCAACGATGTTGCTCTGCACGGCGGAAAGGGCCGTGCGCGCCTCCGCCATGGACATGTTGCCGATGGCGACGCCATTGACGGTGATGCCCTCCAGAAACACAGTGGAGTTGGACATCTCCTCAAATTCCTTTTGCTGCTGCTCCTGCTGCAGCCGCATGGCCTCCTCGACGGCGGCCTGTGCGGCAATTTCGGCGGCGATGCGCTTTTGCGATTCCACAAAGTAGTAGATCAATACCGTGGCCAGCAGCGCGACCGCGCAGCAGATCATGATGATGGCCTTGCGGCGCGTGGCGCGTTTGCGCTTGTTGAACAACGGTTCGTCATCGGGCACGGAATCAAAGCCGGGGTCCAATATGGGCTCCAGATAGACTTCCTCGATGTCGTCGTCGGACGACATGTTGTCCGCAAAATCGGCGCGGGAACCCCGTTGGTCATACTGCGCTTCATCGTAGGGCGCGTAGGATTGCGCGGGATCGAACGGCTCGTTGACCTCGGTCGCCTCATCCGACGGGGTCGGGTCGCGAGGCACGGTGCGCAAGATTTTGCGCGGCGGCTGCTTCATTGCAGAATCCTCCTTGCATATTACATGCATATTGTAATCGATAATTCGGTCGATTTCATCTTTTTGGAACCCAAGTGCGGGATTTGTTACAGAAAGTTCATCAGATATTTCCACAACGGCATGCAAAGCGGATCGAATCCCGTCATGGCATGTCGGAATTGTGTTTTTGCCCCTGCTTTGGTATACTATGCCCATGGTTCATTCAATTTCATCCAAAAAAAGGCGCGTCAAAGAGGGCGTTTCGCCCATGGACGCGGCACTGAGGTATCTGGGGTATTCCGCCCGCACCGTGCGCGAGATGGAAACGTATCTTGACGAATGCTCGTTCTCTGAGGTGGACGTGTACGAAACCGTCGAGCGGCTCAAGGAGCTGAACCTCATCAACGATGCGCAGTATGCGGCCGAATTCGTCCGTACGCGGCTGAACGCAAAACCCGTCAGCCGCGCGCACCTGAAGGAGCAGCTCATGGGTCACGGCCTGCCTGCCGATACCGTGAGCGAGGCGCTGTCGGTTGTGGACGATGAAGCGGAGCTGCTACATGCGTGCGCCGTTGCCCAAAAGTATGCGCGTCAGTTTGCCGCGCTTTCTGAGGAAGAACGCGCGGGCCGCGTGCTCAAGCGCCTGCTTTCGCGCGGGTTTGGCTACGATATGGCCAGGTCCGCCATGGAGCGCATCCGAGAGGACGGGGAGGAAGCATGAAGCGCGTGGTAACGGCCGACGAGATGCGTCAATACGAGCAGGCGCTCTTTGCTGGCGGTTTGGCGACGGGCGAGGAGCTGATGGAGCGCGCGGGGTCGTACGTTGCCGATGTTGTCCGCACGCGGCTTCCCGATGCAGCGGTATGTGTCCTCAGCGGCGGCGGCAACAACGGCGGGGACGGCTTTGTGACGCTTCGACTGCTGCACGAACGCGGCATGCGCGCGTATGCCGTGCTGTTGGCCGATCCCGACAGGCTGCGCGGTGACGCGCTGCTCAATTTCAACCGTGCGCGACAGACGGGCTGCGAGATCAACTATGCGCTGCACCCCGCGCATTTGGAGCGTGCCGACGTGTTTGTGGACGCCCTGTTTGGCACGGGCCTGGCAAGGCCGCTCAGCGGCGTGTACGCGCAGGCTGTGGAGGCGGTTGCGCGCTGCGGCAAGCCCGTTGTGGCCGTGGATATGCCATCGGGCGTGGACGCGACCACGGGCGAAATCCTCGGCGTTGCTCCGCACGCGGCATGCACCGTGACGTTTGCCTTCCACAAGCGCGGGCAGCTGTTGTTTCCCGGGCGGGCATACTGCGGCGAGACGATCGTTTGCCCGCTCATGCCCGATGAAACTGTATCGGAAGGCCCCGTGATGCTGTTGACCGAGCAGGATGTGCTGCAATCGTTGCCCGAGCGGCCGCAGGACAGCCACAAGGGAAAAAACGGCCGCGCGCTGCTGTGCGTGGGCAGCGGGCGGTATACGGGCGCGGCGCTGTTGTCGTCCGCCGCGGCGCTGCGCGTTGGATGCGGATTGTTGGAAACGGCCGTGCCCATGGCCGTCAAGGGCGCGTTTTCCGCGCTGCCCGAGGTATGCTGTACCGCCGTGGGCAACGGGGAAACGTGGGATGCAGAGGCTATTTCGCAGGCGGCCGAACGCCTGACGGGTAAAGACGCCGTCGGCATCGGCTGCGGTATGGGCGCATGTGAAAACGCTTCGCTGTTGAGCGCCGCCATCGAATCGGGCGTGCCGCTGGTCATCGACGCGGACGGACTGAACCTGCTTGCCCAAACCCCGCACCTGTTGGGCAAATTGCACTCGAACGTGGTGCTTACGCCCCATGTGGGCGAGATGGCGCGGCTGTGCGGATGCGAGAACACGGATATTTTGGCCGACCCGATTGCGGCGGCACAGGGTGCTGCCCAAAGATGGCATTGCACGGTGCTGTTAAAAGGCGCAACCACCTGCGTTGCCCATGAAAGCAGGGTGGTGCTCAACACAACGGGCAACGCGGGTCTGGCCAAGGGCGGCAGCGGCGATGTGCTCACGGGACTGATAACGGGGCTTATGGCGCAAAAACTCACGCCCAACGACGCGGCCATGGTTGGCGCTTGGCTGTTGGGCGTTTCGGCGGACATGGCATTTTCGATACTTGGCAATCGCATGCTGGTGGCAAGCGACGTCATAGACGCCGTGCGGGCGACCGTGGGCGCGCTTGCTTAGCAAATCAATTCGTCATCATTCGATATAGGCGCGCGGCACGCGCTGATCGATGGAGAGCAGTATTTCATAACTGATCGTGCCCGCTTTGTCGGCCAGCTCATCGGCTGTGATGCAAGCTTCTCCCTGCGTTCCGATCAACACAACTTCATCGCCCAGCGAGGCTTTTGGGATATCCGTTACGTCCACCATCATCTGGTCCATGCAGATGGTGCCGATTTGCCGCGCACGCACGCCTTGAATCAGTACGTCCGTTTGATTGGACAGGCAGCGCTTGTACCCGTCGCCGTAGCCAACGGGCAGGGTGGCAATGCGCATGGGGCGGTCGGTGGTGAAGCGCAGCCCGTAGCTGACGCCGACGCCTGCGGGGACTTCCTTGATGTAGGTAATCACCGTTTTCCAGCTCAAGACAGGCTGCAGATCAACACCCTCGACGCTGTGGCCGATCGGGTGGCAGCCGTACATGGCGATGCCGCCGCGCACCATATCAAACTGAAGCTCTTTGAGGTTGAGGGTCGCGCCGCTGTTGGACGCATGCAGCAACGGATGGTAGCCGCGCGCGTGCGCGAGGGCAACGTATTTTTGGAATCGCTCCGCCTGCAGCAGCGTAAACGACGGATCGGGCAGTTCCGATACGGCAAAGTGCGTAAACATGCCCTCAAAACGCAGGTTGGGGCAGTCGGACAGGGCGTCGAGCGCCTCGGAAAACGCCTGTTCGGAGGTGAAGCCGATGCGGTTCATGCCCGTATCGATTTTAAAGTGGAACGGGCAGACGCGGCCCTGCGCCGCGGCAAAGCGCTGCAGGGCGTGGAGGGATTCCACCGTAAACAGCGTGGGGATCAGGCCGTTTTCGATGGCGATGGGCATGTGCTGCTCGTCGGTCACGCCCAATAGCAGGATGGGCGCGGTAAAGCCTGCATTGCGCAGCCGCTCGCCCTCCTCGGCAAACGCTACGGCCAGGTATTGTGCGCCCGCGCGGAGCGCCTGCGCGGCCACCTGCTCCATGCCGTGACCGTAGGCGTTGGCCTTGACCACGGCCAGATACTTGGTGTTCGGGTTCAGCTCGCGGCGCAGGACGGCAATGTTGTGGGATAGGTTGGGCAGCGATATTTCGGTATAGGTGTTTCGCATGGCATTATGCCTCAGGTTTCCTTATGTCGTGCACAATGCTGCCGTTGACCATGGTCAGCACGCAGTGTGAGCGATAATCGAACGGGTGTCCGTCAAACAGCACGATGTCCGCGTCCTTGCCCCGTTCCAGGGTGCCCACGCGGTCGTCGATGCCGACAATCCTGGCTGCGGTTACGGTAATGCTTTCGAGCGCCGTGTGTTCATCCAGCCCGCTGCGTACCGCCAGACCCGCGCAGACGGGCAGGTACATGCAGGGAATAACGGGATGATCGGTCATGATGGCAAACGGGATGCCGTGCTCGTGCAGGATGCGCGGCGCATCGTAGGAAAGGTTCTTCAGCTCGATCTTGCTGCGCTCGCTTAACAACGGCCCCAGTATGACGCCTGCGCCGAGCGCTTCCAGACGGCTTTTGAGCACATCCGCAATCAGATACCCCTCCGTGCAGTGGTCGATGGTGACGCGGATGTTGAATTCCTGCGCCAGCCGCAAAGCGGTCAGGATATCGTCGGCGCGGTGCGCGTGAATTTTGAGCGGTAGTTCGCGGTGCAGCACGGGCAGCAGCGCCTCGTTGACCTCGTTGTAATCGGGCTTTTTGCCCTCGGCAACGGATTCCTTGCGCGCAAGCTCGTATTCCTGCGCCTCCCGCATGGCGTTGCGGAAGATGGAGGCGATGGCCATGCGCGTGTACGGTGCGGTCTTTTGCTCCGTATAGACGCGCTTGGGGTTTTCGCCGACAGCCGCCTTCATGGCGACGGGGTCCTTCAACAGCATATCCTCCACGCTGCGGCCGTGGGTTTTTAGCGCCGCAAACTGTCCGCCGATGACATTGGCGCTGCCGGGGCCCGTGACGACGGTGGTTACGCCCGCATCCCTGGCTTCCCGAAAGCACGGGTCAAAGGGGTTCAGCCCATCGATGGCGCGCATCTGCGGCGTGACGGGATCGGAAAATTCGTTGCCGTCCGCGCCCTCCTCGCCCATGCCGTCCTCCCACATGCCCATATGACAGTGCGCATCGATAAAGCCGGGGAATACGGAAAGGCCGCTTGCGTCGATCAAGTCCGCGTTCGGTGCGTCGAGCGCCGTGCCGACGGCCTGTATGGTCTGCCCCTCCACGAGCACGTCGCCGACGAAGGGCTCGGAAAGCATGGTGTGAATCAATCCGTTTTTAATCAGAAGCATAGCATCTCTCCTTGTTTGGTTTCCGTTCACTATCATACCCCATTATAGGCCGTATTTCAAATGGTATTGAATGACGTTGGGTAACATAGGATGCGATAAGGGGTGATGCAAGTGTCTTACAGCAGAATGGACATGGGACCGTTCCATACCAAGGAACCGCCGCGAAACGACCGTCCGACCCATCCGCATAACTACCGAAGCGCGCGCATGCGCAACAGCTACCGTGTCAAAAGCGGCAGCATGGTGGTAAAAATCAGCATCTGCATGGCAGTGCTGGCCGCGGCCATATTATTGGAAGTGTTCGTGCTCAACAACGACGAGGTCGTATCGACCGTGTCCGCTGAGGCGTCGGGCGGCGAGGGCGAGCAGGACGATGTGCTGGGCAGGCTGCGGTTTGTGGCTGCAGGCGGGGTAAAAAGTGTATTCTCCGTGCAGCAGCGCTGGCGCTTGCCCGTCAACGCGCGGGAATTTCAATTGCTGGAGGATGAAACGCTGCTGCGCATTGCCTGCAAGGCGGGCGCTGCCGTCAGCGTGCCCGCCGAGGGCGAGGTACGCGCCATTGCCAACGATGAAACGTATGGCATAAACGTGCGCATCCACCACGGAAATGACCTGGAAAGCGTGTACTACCACCTGGCCGACGTCAAGGTGGAGGTGGGCCAGCCGCTGCTTGCGGGCGATACGCTCGGAAGCGTTGCCGAGGGCGGAGACGTGTACGTCAAAGTGTTGCAGGCGGGCTCGCCGATGGATCCGTCCGCATTTTTGGACCTGGAAGAGTAGGCGCTTGCGTATGCGCCTGACAAGAATCGGAAACACCGATATCGTGGTGCACCCGCTGCTGATTGTGGTTGCGGCGGGTGCTTGCGTGCTGGGCAGGCTCTACGGGCTGCTGCAGGCGATACTGGCGCTGGTCATGCACGAGGCATGCCATGCAATTGTGGCCAACGCGTTCGGCTGCCGCGTGGATGCGCTGGAGCTGATGCCGTTTGGGTGCGTGGCAAGGCTCAAGCACGTCTCGTTGACGCCGCATGCGGAATGGTGCACGGCCATTGCGGGGCCGATTGCGGGCTTTGTGATTGCGGGCGCGGCGGCCATGACGGGGCAGTTCTTTCCGCGCATCGGCGCCAGGATACAGCCGTTTTTGCTGTTCAACCTGACCATAGCGCTCATCAACCTGCTGCCGGCCATGCCGCTGGACGGCGGGCGCGTGGTCAAGTGCGTTCTGGAAGGGCGCATCGGCCTGACAAAGGCCGTCAAGGTGACGGCGTGGGCGGGCGTGGCGCTTGGGACGCTCATGCTGCTGGGCACGGTGCTGCTGGCTTTGTTGCGTATGACCAACCTGACGCTGCCCGTGATGGGGCTGTTTTTGGTGATTGCTGCCGTGCGTGAGCTAAGGCTCTTGCCCGAAAAGCAGCTTGCCGCCGTCTGGCGCAGGAGCGACGCGCTCTCTGCGAGCGCGCTGCCCGTGCACGAGGTGGCCGCGTGCGCGAGCATGCGCGGCATGGACGCCATGCGGCTCATGCGGGAGAACCGCTACAACCTTATCCGCGTGGTTGATACGGGCATGCGCACCATCGGGGAGCTCGATGAAGTCAGCGTCGTAATGGGCATGACAAAGCTCGGTACCCAAGCAACGGTGGGCGAAATCATGGCATTTGACCGAAGGAAACAATTGTGCTAAACTTATCAATCAAATGGATATGTCAGCATTGGACAGCCTGCTCAAGCGCGTGGAAAAGCCTGCGCGCTATGCGGGCGGAGAACTCAACATGGTCGTCAAGGACAAAGCGCATCTGCGCTTCGCGCTTTGTTTTCCCGACGTCTACGAAATTGGCATGTCGCACCTTGGCTCCCGCATCCTGTATCATATCCTAAACGACATGGATGGCGTTGCGTGCGAGCGCGCGTTTGCCCCGTGGCCCGATATGGAGCAGGCGCTGACGGACGCCAACGAACGCCTGTTCTCGCTGGAAACCAAGCGCCCGCTCAACACGTTCGATATCATCGGCTTTTCGCTGCTGTACGAGATGTGTTATACAAACGTTTTGTCCATGCTGGCCCTTTCCGACGTACCCCTTCGCGCCGCGGCGCGCGGAGAAAACGACCCGATCGTGGTCTGCGGCGGCCCGTGCTGCTGCAATCCCGCACCGATTGCCCCGTTCTTTGACGCAATCCTCATCGGCGACGGGGAGGAAATGACGGCTGAGCTTGCCAAGACCGTCATGCAGGCGCGGCAGGAAGGGGTGGACAGGCAGGAGATTCTCCGACGCGTGGCCTGCATCGAGGGCGCGTATGTGCCCATGCTGCACGATCCGAGCAAGCGGGTTGTGCGGCGTATCGTGCGCAATCTGGACGCGGCGCCCTTTACGGGCAATCCCATCGTGCCGTACATGAGCATCGTGCACGACCGCGTGGCGCTGGAGGTCATGCGCGGCTGCACGCGCGGCTGTCGCTTCTGTCAGGCGGGCTACATCTATCGGCCCGTGCGCGAGCGCGGCGTGGATACGTTGATGCTGCAGGCGCGGGAGCAGATCGATTGCACGGGCTACGATGAAATTTCACTGCTGTCGCTGTCCACGGGCGACTACTCCAACGTGCACGCTTTGGTGCCGCAGATCATTCGCGAGATGGCGCAAAACCGCGTATCGGTTTCGCTCCCCTCCATGCGGGTGGACGCGGAGCTGGCGGCCGATTTGGACGTGATGCAGACCGTGCGCAAGGCGGGCCTGACCTTTGCGCCCGAGGCGGGCACGCAAAGGTTGCGCGACGTCATCAACAAAAACGTCACCGAGGAGGATATCCTGCGCGCGGCCAACGATGCGTTTGAGGCGGGGTGGAGCACGGTAAAGCTGTACTTCATGCTGGGCCTGCCCACGGAGACGGACGAGGACGTGCTGGGGATTGCGGAGCTATCTCGGAAGGTAGCGGCGCTGTTCTATCGTTTGCCCAAGGAAAAACGCGGCAAGGGACTTAAGCTCAACGTCAGCGTATCGACCTTTGTGCCCAAGCCCTTTACGGCGTTTCAGTGGTGTGGACAGAACGCTTTGGAGGAGATTCGGCGCAAGCAGGCCTTGCTGCGAGAGGCCATGCACGGGGCGCGCGGCGTGCAGTTAAGCTGCCATCTGTCGACGCTTTCGGTGCTGGAGGCTGCGCTTTCGCGCGGAGACGAACGGCTTGCCGATGTGTTGGAAAAGGCGTATCGGTACGGCTGCCGCTTCGATTCTTGGAGCGAACATTTTAAACCCGCCATGTGGGACAAGGCTTTTGCCGAATGCGGCCTGACGGCGGAAGCGTACGCCATGCGGGAATACCCGTTGGATGCGCGGCTTGCGTGGAACATGGTGGACATGCTTGTGACGGACGAGTACCTGAAAAGGGAGTATCAAAGCGCGTATGCGGGGCGCACCACGCCCGATTGCCGCACGCGCTGCAACGGTTGTTTTGGAGCGGAACATGCGGATTGCTGCAATCTATCATAAGGGAACCGCGGTTCGATACACGTCGCATCTGGACGTGCAGCGCATGCTGCAGCGTTCCTTCCGCCGCGCGGCGCTGCCGCTGGCATTTTCACAAGGGTTCAATCCGCACCCGCAGATTTCGTTTGCCACGGCGCTTTCAACCGGCATGACCGGCGATGCGGAATGGTTCGACGTGACATTGACGGAGCCGATGGAGACGGATGTTTTCATGCGGCGCGTCAACGCGTCGATGCCGACAGGCTTTTCTGTATCCGACGCATTCGTCGTACCCGAAGGGTTCGGGTCGCTTTCGGCCAAGCTTGCCGCCGCGCAGTACGAGGCGGCGCTGACGTTTGACCGCGCTATTGCCCCGGAAACGCTGCAAGCAGCGCTTGACGAACTGCTCTCGGGAGAAATCATTGTGAACAAACGGACGAAAAGCGGCGTGCGCGCCGTAGATATTCGTCCAGAAATCCGAAAGGTTATCGTGACAGGGATTGAAGGGAAGCGTGCGACCCTTCTGATTCTTGGCAAACTGCAAGCCGATGGCGGGCTGCGTGTTGAACTGTTGCTAGATACGCTTCTCGACCGTTTGGATGCAAACGCCTCCGCGGACATTCGCCGTACGGACGTTTTCTTTGCCTCAGATGGTCTCTTGCCGCGTTTGCCGACGGATTAGAAAGAGAAGGAGAAATGAATAAAGAGATCTTGGTGGATGCCAACGAATTTTCCATTCGTGTGGCTGTTGTTGAGGATGGCTCGCCTGTGGAGCTGTATGTGGAGCAGGAGGGCAGCAAGCGCCTGGTTGGCAACATCTACAAAGGCAAAGTGCAAAACGTATTGCCGGGCATGCAGGCCGCGTTTGTGGATATCGGGCTGGAGCGCAACGCATTCCTGTACGCAGGCGACGTGGTGCTTTCCGACGATCCCGACGATGAGATTGAGCAGCTTCCGCCGTCGCGTAACATCAGCGATTTGCTCAAACCCGGCCAAACCATCATGGTTCAGGTGGCCAAGGACCCCGTGGGCACCAAGGGCGCGCGCGTTACCACGCACATTTCCCTTGCGGGACGCTCGCTGGTGCTGATGCCGACAATGGACTACATCGGCGTCTCGCGCCGCATCGAAAAGGATGAGGAGCGTACAAGGCTTCGCAAAATCATCAGCGATATCAAGCCGCAGGGTATGGGCGTGATTGTACGCACGGCCTCCGCGGGCAAAACCAAGGAGATGTTCCAGGAGGATCTGGAGAGCATCGTCAATTTGTACCACAGTATCGAAAAGCGCGCGGGCGGCGCCAAAGCGCCGTCGCTGCTGCATGCGGAGCAGTCGCTGCTGTTTCGGACCGTGCGCGACCTGCTGATGAAGGATGTCGACCGCGTATTCGTCAACGATGCCGCCACGCACGAGGAGCTTCGTTCGCTTGCGGAATTGATGGCGCCCAAGCTCAAGGCGCGCATCCTCTTAAAGGAAAGCGAAGCGCTGTTCGACCGCTACGAAACCGAAGCTAAGCTGGACAAGGCCCTGGCGCGCAAGGTCTGGCTCAAAAGCGGCGGCTATGTCATCATCGACCGCACGGAGGCCTTGACCTGCATCGACGTCAACACGGGCAAGTTCGTCGGCAAGAACAATTTGGAAAAGACCATTACGGCCGCCAACGTGGAGGCCGCCAAGGAGATCGCCAAACAGCTAAGGCTGCGGGATATCGGCGGCATCATTATCATCGATTTTATCGATATGGAGAAGGAAAGTAACCGCAACGCCGTCCTCAACACCTTGAAAACCGAGCTGAAAAGCGACCATACGCGCTCCCATGTGTTCGGGTTTACGCACCTTGGGTTGGTGGAGATGACGCGCAAAAAGACGGGCCGCAGCATTGCCGATACGCTGCAGAGCGTTTGCCCCTATTGCCAGGGCGACGCGCGCGTGCTGGCGCCCGAGACCATGATTGGCCGCATCCGCAAGCAAACCCTGCAGGTGCTCAAGGGCAGCAACAACAAGCGCATCCTCATTGAGACGCATCCCGACGTGCTGACGGCCATGGAGCAGGCGGAAAGCCTCCACGGCTGCATATTTCCCAAGGAAGCGGGCGGCACCTACTATGTGCGCACCAATCCCGCGCTGCATATTGAAAAGTTTTCCGTGCGTCCGCTGGCCGAAAAGCGCATTGCGGAGGCCAAAAAGGATTGCAAAATCGTGCATTGACACCTTGTCGCCGTTATGGTACAATCGGTCGGTGAGCCGCTCCGAGGCGGTCGTTAAGCGTGCGGATATGTCCGCAACACCGCGATCGGGCGAGTCTGGTATGAGGAGGTGCAGGAATCGTGTATGCAATCATTCAAACCGGTGGTAAGCAGTACAAGGTAGAAGCGGGCGATCAAATTGATGTCGAGCTGCTGAATGCCGAAGTCAACTCTGAAGTCGATTTTGAAACGTTGTTGGTTGCGGATGATGCGGGCGTCAAGGTCGGGAAACCGATTCTCGAAGGCGTAACCGTCAAGGGCAAGGTCATTGAACACGGCAAGGGCAAAAAGGTCATCGTGTTCAAGTACAAACCCAAGAAGAACATCCGTAAAAAGAACGGTCATCGTCAGCCGTATACCAAGGTCGAAATTCTTTCGATCGGGTAACGAGCCATGATTACCGTAACCATGCTCGTAAAGGAAGGTCACACCGTTGGCTTTACCTGCGCGGGGCATGCAAACCACGGGGAGGTCGGTAACGATATCGTTTGCAGCGCCGTTTCGGCACTGACGCAAACGTGCCTGATCGGCCTCACCGAAGTGATCGGAATCCAAGCAGGCATTTCCGTTGACGAAGCGGACGGAATCCGCTGCATCCTCGATACGGATACCGTCGGGGCGCAGGCGGAACAGGCGGAACTGCTGTTTCAAACGATGGCGGCGGGCCTCAATGCCATTGACAAGGCGTATCCAAAGACCCTCAAAATTCGTAACAGGGAGGTGTAAAGACATGTTCACTATGAATCTGCAGCTGTTTGCGCATAAGAAAGGCGTCGGTTCATCCCGTAACGGCCGCGAAAGCGCCGCCAAGCGTCTCGGGCCGAAGCGCGCGGACGGTCAATTCGTGCTTGCGGGCAACATCCTCGTTCGTCAGCGTGGCACGCATATCCATCCCGGCAACAACGTCGGCATCGGCAAGGACGATACCCTGTTTGCCAAGATCGACGGCGTGGTTCGTTTTGAAACCAAGCATGCGGGCAAAAAGCAAGTCAGCGTTTACGCCGAGGCGGTCGGCGAGTAACCGTAACAACGTAACAATGCACAAAGGAGCTGTCTTAGATGGCTCCTTTTTTATTGGCGTGTATCGGATGCGGAGAAAAGCTTGTTGTGTTATAATAAATAATCAATCGTAACAGCAAAAACGTTATACAGGGAGAATCATATGATCAATCGAAACAGCACCTTCGGCGAACTGCTGCAAAACCCGATCGGCCGCGATATCATCGAGCGGTTGGTTCAGTTCATCGGGTTATCCGAAAAATCGCTGAACAACCCGCTGCTGCGCTCGGTCAAGCTCAAAGCGCTGCCCAAGATCGCGCCAAAGCTGGTGGATGATACGCTGCTCCAAAGCCTGTTTGAACTGTTCAACCAGTGCGAAGAAGCGCCCGTGGCCGCGCGTGCCGATTTTGAAGCATGGTGGAAGGAGGCGGTGATCTACCAGATTTACCCGCGCTCCTTCAAGGACAGCAACGGCGATGGCATTGGCGACCTCAACGGCGTCATTGAAAAGCTGGATTATCTTTCCGAACTCGGCGTGACGGCTGTCTGGCTTTCGCCCGTGTTCGATTCTCCCAATGACGACAACGGCTACGATGTGCGCGATTACGAAAAGATCATGCAAGAGTTTGGCTCCATGGCGGATATGGAACGCCTGATCGCCATGGCGCATGCGCGCGGCATCCGCGTCATCATGGATTTGGTGTTCAACCACACCTCCGATGAACACCGCTGGTTTCGGGATTCCGTACGGAATCCAAGCGGCCCCTACGGCGATTATTACATCTGGCGAGCGGGTGACGCCGATACGCCGCCGAACAACTGGCTATCCTTCTTTGCGGGCCCCGCGTGGAAGTATTTTCCCGAACGCGGCGAGTGGGCCATGCACCTGTTTTCCGCCAAGCAGATGGACCTCAACTGGGACAATCCGTCCGTGCGGCACGACATGGCCAAGGTGGCAAGCTTCTGGCGCGAGAAGGGCGTGGACGGCTTCCGACTGGACGTGATCAACCTCATCAGCAAATCGTCCCTGGCCGACGGCAATGCGCTCATCGGCGGGATGCTGGGCATGACGGGCATCGAGCACTATTTCTATGGTAAGAATCTGCATGCCTACCTGCACCAGCTCAACCGCGAGGGCTTCCTCGACGCCTTCACCGTGGGCGAAACGCCCGGTACGGGCACGGAGATGAACAAGCTGATGACCGCTCCCGAGCGGGAGGAGCTTTCCACTGTGTTCTGCTTCGACCATATCGACTGCCCGGGAAAAACCAAATATGACGACTACCGCTACGATCTCAACCATCTCAAGCGCTACCTGATTCGCTATCAGGGCGCGTATGCGGATGCGTGCTGGCCCACGATATTCACCGATAACCACGATAACCCGCGCATGATCTCCAAGATCGACGGCCGTGCAGAGTATCGTGCGCGCATTGCCAAGCTGCTTGCGGTGCTGATACTGACCTCGCGCGGGACGGCCTTCTTGTTTCAGGGGCAGGAGATCGGCGCGGTCAATATCGATTTTCGGGATATCTCCGAGATGCGTGATGTGGAATATCTCAACCGCTATCGGGAGCTGACGGCGGCGGGCGAGAAAAACGCCATGCAGCGGCTTGTTTCGGGCGCGCGCGACCATGCCCGCACGCCCATGCAGTGGGATGATTCCGAGTTTGCGGGTTTTTCCGTGCACGAACCGTGGATTCGGCTTGGCGACCCGACAGCCATCAACGTCAGGCGGGAGATGGAGGAGGCCGGCTCCATCTGGCATTTCCACAAGGATATGATTGCGCTGCGCAAAGCAAACAAGGCGCTTGTATACGGGACGTTCCGCGTGCTGCACGAGAAGACGAAGGATCTGTTTTGCTACGAGCGCGCGCTGGACGGCGTGCGGTTCTATGTGGAGGCAAACCTGTCCGATCACGAGCGCAAAAAGCCCGCGCTGCCTGCGAAAGGCACGTTGGTTGCGTCCAATTATCGGGATGCGGCGCGTTGTCTGCGCCCGTATGAAGCCAACGTCTATCGGCTTTGAGCGGATTCTCCGTAAATCGGCAAATATGTAACGTTTTCGTAAATAGGGCGCGGTGGTTATTGCCATGGCGCCCTTGTTTTCACTACACTCATATCGTGAGGTAACGATATGAAAAAACGCTGCACCGTTCTGCTGCTGATTGCTTTGATGCTGATGACAACCCTTGTGCCCGTGCGCACGGCTTCCGCGCTGACGCTGACCACGGGCCGCATTGTCGGCGACAACATTGCCTTCCGAAAAACCGCTTCCACAAAGGGCAAGCTGATTGCCAGGCTTGACGAGGGTACGGTTGTGCGCATTCTTGAGGCCAATGTCAACGCCGAGTGGTACAAGGCCGAGCATGCCGACAAGGTTGGCTACATCAACCGTATGTACGTCAATATCGATTTGTCCATGCCGTCGTATCAGCTTGGTTACAAGGGTACCGTCGTCAACTGCAACGAATCGGTTCGAGTCCGTTCCACAGCGAGCATTTCCGGCAAGGAGCTTGGCAAGGCGGCCAAGGGCACGCAGCTGGATGTAACGCAGGCCTACTACACGCCCAATTGGCATCAGGTGAAGTATGAGGACAAAACGGGCTACATTTCCGCAACATATCTGTCGCTGGCAACCAAGGTGGACGACGATTATTTGACCGACCTGACCATCACGGGTGGATCGCTGTCGCCGCGCTTTTCGCCGCATGAATACGGCTATGTGCTGACTGCCACAAGCGATACCGTACAACTCAAGGCTACCGCCAACAAGGGCGTCAAGGTCAGCATCGGCAGCACGGGTATCGGCAGCGCAAAATACACCATCAAATCGGGCAACTCCAAAACCATCCGCATCTCCGTGGACGGCAAGGTGCGCTATTCCATCTATCTGGTGCGGGACGTTTTGACCGTGGGCACATGGAACATCAAGCGCGGAAACGACAGCCTTGTGGAGCAGGGCTGGCTCATCGGCAACGAGCACCCCGATATCCTTGGCGTGCAGGAGGTGTATGTCGATAGAGCAAGGGACGTTAACAACCTGCTGTCCATCCGCACGCGCGAGGCGCAGAACACCAGCTTCGTTTCAACCGTGGATTACAGCTCGGGCGGGCGGTACGGCATCGGCCAGGTCAGCAAGTTTAAGCCCGTCTCCACCGAGCAGTTTGCGCTTCCCTTTGGCAGCTATGAGCCCAGAACGCTGCAAAAGGTCGTCTACAGCATCAACGGCAAGAAGGTATCCGTCTACAATACGCATTTTACCTGGGAATCGGCCGATACCCGCAAAAAACAGTTTGCGGAGGTCGTGCGCATCATGGATGCGGATGAAAACCCGTATCGCATCCTCACGGGTGATTTCAACGCCAAGGAGGCGGAGTTTGCCGCGCTGAAAAAGAACTACAAAATCGTCAATACCTCGGATACGAAGTTTTATGATTATTCCTACAAGCGCATCAACGTCAACCAGATCGATAACATCATCGTATCCAAAAATATCACCGTGCTCAACGCCCGCGCCATCCCGACCACGCTGTCGGATCATTACCCGCTGTTTGCGTTCCTGTCGCTGAAATAGACGGGGATTCCAAGCTGTTTTTTCAAGGGCCCTGCCGTCTGTGCGGCACGGCTCTTTTTTCAGCGATAAAAAGTCTTTGAAAACATACCTCCGTTCATGGTATAATAGCCATGCGTGCGGCAGGATCGGACTTTGCCCGTTGTTGCGCACGTTTTCCATGCAAGTGCGTGCATATATCGGATTTCGATCGTTTTGTCGCTGAAACCAAGGGAGGTCTCCATGAACACACTGCCGTTTTGTAAAGGGCACGATGTCATCTACGGTACATACGGCATTTGCCATATCGAGGATGTTTGCTTGATGTCCACGCCGCCCGACGGGGCGGAGCGGATGCACTATATTCTTTCCCAGCACAACCGCAGCGGGCTGACCATCAATGTTCCCGCCGATAACGAGGCGCTCGTTTCCCGCATGCGCAACGTCTTTTCCAAGGAGAAGATTGACGAGCTGCTTTCGCACGTCAAGAACAAGGAGATTTTGTGGATTGATGACAAGCGTGCGCGTGCCGCGCGCTACCACGATATCCTGACCAAGGGCGTGGAGGAGGAGCTGATGCTGATGATCCGCAGCATCTATCTGCGCGGGCAGCAACTCAAGCAGAACGGAAAACGGCTGAACGTATCGGACGAAACCACCTTGAAGGCCGCGCAAAAGCTGGTGACGGAGGAGTTTGCGTACGCGCTTTGCATCGAGCCCGACGACGTGGGCGCATACATCCGCAGGGCGCTGGATATTGAGGACGATATCGTCCACGCGTGATGACGCTGCTTGCACATCGGCTGTTTTGATCACCGCATGTTTCCCGGGAAATACAAGAGGCCGTCCAAGCGGACGGCCTCTTTCATGCAAGCCATGATTCAGGCTTTTTTGGGCTTGGACGTGCGCGTTGGCTTGCCGTTGCCTTTTGGCTTGTGATTGCGCGTTGGTTTCTTGCTCGGCAGGTCGATTTCTCCCGCCTTGATGAGCGCCAGCTTGGTCAGCGCCGGGCCGATCAGCTCATAGATCAACGTTGCGGCCAGCACAACGGCCTGTATGCGCGCGCCGTATGCGGGCAGCTGCAACAGCGCCAGCTGCGCCATGCCGATGGCAACGCCCGCCTGCGGCAGCAGCGTAATGCCCAGATACTTTTTGACATTGGGAGAGGCGTGCGTCACGCTTGCGCCGAGGTATGCGCCAAAGTATTTGCCAAGTGAGCGGGTTACGATGTACAGCGCGCCGATCAGGCCGACCGTGGGCAGCACGCCGATATCCAGCTGCGCGCCCGATATCACAAAGAACATCAGGTACAGCGGAGGCGTCCAGCCATCGACGGTTTCCACGACCTTGTCGGCGTCGTTTTTGAGGTTGATGAGCATGGCGCCGATGGACATGCATAACAGCAGATCGGACAGGTCGAACTGCTTTGCCAACGCCACGCCAAGCAGTACGGCGGCCAGGCAGACGGACAGGCGGTTGCCCGCGGAGTGGAAGAAGCGCATTGCAACGGCCGAGAGCACGCCGATGACGCCGCCGATAAGCAGCGACAGCCCTATCTCGGCAACGGGCCTGAGCACCATGCCCGTCAGCGTGAGCGCGCTGTGATCGGTCAGCGTCTGCGCCACGGCCATGGAGAGCGCAAACACCATCAGCCCGATGGCGTCGTCAATGGCGACAACGGGCAGCAGCGTATTGCTCACCTCGCCCTTGGCGCGGTATTGACGCACCACCATCAGTGTGGCTGCGGGCGCGGTGGCCGTGGCGATGGCGCCCAGTACGATGGAGGGCGCTGCGTCGAAACCGCACAGCAGCAGCACCGCATCTACCAATACTGCGGCGCCCAGCGATTGAAACAGCGTGATGATCAGCGCCTTGCTGCCAACGGTGCGCAGGTGCGACAGCTTGAATTCCCCGCCGATGGAGAACGCAATAAAACCCAGCGCTACGGTCACGAGGATTTCCAGCGCGCTGAGGGCGTCCTTTGGAATGAGCCCGAAACAGCTTGGGCCCATGATAAGCCCCGCCAGTAGATACGCCGTAACGTTGGGCAGTTTGATCAGCTTGGCGGCGCGCGTCAGCAAGAGCCCGCCAATCATGGCGAGGGCAATGGAAAACAATACGTTCATTATCTGTGCGAGACCCCTTCCCAGCCCATGATCGGTACCGTAAACAGAATGCCCGTATTGGGAAGCTTGAGGTCGCCCGAAACCTTGTGCACGATATCGCGCACTGTGGGCACGTCCTCGTCCTTGAGCACAATGAATATCATCTTGCCCGATTGCCGCTCGGGGTTGATAAACTGCCGAAGCGAGCCGAATATCGGCGGATTGTCGTTTTCGGATTCGTTCAGCGCGGTCAGCATGCCCTTGCAATCCACGATGGTTGCGTGCATATCCGCCTGCAGCAGCTCCTCCAGAAGCGGCGTGACTAGATCTTCGCGGTTGGTGATGTGTATGAACAACTGCATTGGTTAGCCTTCCTTTCTCATATAGCAGGGAATCGCTTCCTTGTCGAATGCATACAGTACGCCGCTTTTTTAAAAATGTCAAGTTGTCCGATAAAACAAGCCGAAAGATTCCATATCTTTACCGAGAAAGGGAGCTTGGCGGCGTTGACACGATTGGACGGCGCGGATATAATAGTATTTGGTCAATACTGGGCTTTCGTGAGGAATCCCCACACTTTCAATTATACTTAGGAGGCAAACAAATGGCAAAAACCATGACCATCGATGGCAACACCGCTGCATCGCACGTTGCGTATGCATTTTCCGATGTAGCGGCGATCTATCCCATCACCCCGTCTTCGCCGATGGCGGAGGTTGCGGATGATTGGGCGGCTTCGGGACGCAAAAACCTGTTCGGGCAGGAAGTACGCATCGCCGCGATGCAGTCCGAGGGCGGCGCGGCGGGCGCCGTGCACGGTTCCCTCAAGGCAGGCGCTTTGACGACAACCTTTACCGCGTCGCAGGGCTTGTTGCTGATGATCCCGAACATGTATAAAATCTCGGGCGAACTGCTGCCGGGCGTATTCCATGTCAGCGCGCGCGCGCTGGCGGCGCATGCACTGTCCATCTTTGGCGATCACAGCGACGTGATGAGCTGCCGTCAGACGGGCTTTGCCTTCCTTGCGTCCGCTTCCGTACAGGAGGTCATGGATCTGGCACTGGTATCGCACCTGTCCGCCATCAAATCCTCGGTGCCGTTCTGCCATTTCTTCGATGGCTTCCGCACCTCGCACGAAGTGCAAAAAATTGAGGCCATCGATTACGAAGATATGGCAAAGCTGTGCGATTTTGAAGCCGTGCAGGCGTTCCGCGCCCGCGCGCTCAACCCCGAGCATCCCCATCAGGGCGGCACGGCGCAGAACCCCGATATCTACTTCCAGGGCCGCGAGGCTGCCAACAAGTACTATGACGCCGTTCCCGGCATCGTGCAGCACTACATGGACGCCGTCGGCGAGTTCACGGGCCGTAAGTATCACCTGTTCGACTATGTCGGCGCGTCCGACGCCGAAAACGTCCTTGTCATCATGGGCAGCGGCGCGGATGTGGCTGAGGAAGCCGTCAACTACCTCAACAGCAAGGGCGCCAAGTACGGCGTGCTGAAGGTACGCCTGTACCGTCCGTTCGCGGCCGATCGCTTTGTCAAGGCGCTGCCCAAGACGGTCAAGCACATTGCGGTACTGGATCGCACCAAGGAGCCGGGCTCGCTGGGTGAGCCGCTGTATCAGGACGTCATCAATGCCTTGGTCGAGTGCGGCATGGGCAACGTGGAAGTAGTCGGCGGCCGTTACGGCCTCGGCAGCAAGGAGTTCACGCCGTCCATGGTCAACGCCGTTTACGAAAACCTGGCTGCCAAGCAGCCCAAGAACCACTTTACCGTGGGCATCGTGGACGATGTGACGCATACGTCGCTGCCTATCAGCAAGCAGATCAACGCCGCGCCCGAGGGCACGATCGCCTGCAAGTTCTACGGTCTGGGTTCCGACGGCACCGTTGGCGCCAACAAGAACAGCATCAAGATCATCGGCGACCACACCAACCTCTATGCGCAGGGCTATTTCTCCTACGACTCCAAGAAGTCGGGCGGCCTGACGGTTTCGCATCTGCGTTTTGGCAAAAAGCCGATCCAGAGCCCGTACCTGATCGATATGGCCGATTTTGTGGCGTGCCACAACCCGTCCTACGTCACCCGTTACAACGTGGCGGAGGGCATCCGTGAGGGCGGCGTATTCCTGCTCAACAGCCCCTGGACGCTGGCCGAGATGGAGAAGGAACTGCCCGCTTCCATGAAGCGCGCCATCGCCAACCAGAAGCTCAAGTTCTACAATATCGACGCCATCGCGCTTGCCCGCAAGGTTGGCATGGGCGGCCGCATCAACACCATCATGCAGTCTGCGTTCTTTAAGCTGGCCAACGTCATCCCCGCGGACGAAGCCATCGAATACATGAAGGCCGCCGCCAAAAAGTCCTACGGCAAGAAGGGCGACGATGTGGTCAAGAAGAACTGGGACGCCATCGACGCAGGCGCAACCGCGTTTGAAGAGATCAAGTATCCCGCGTCCTGGGCCAACGCCACCGAAGGCGCCGAGCCCGTCAAGACGACGGATGACGCCTATTACAACGAGTTCATCCACCCCGTACTCTCGCAGGAGGGCGATAAGCTGCCCGTCAGCAAGCTCAGCGCGGACGGCACCGTGCCCACAGGCACCACCAAGTACGAAAAGCGCGGTATCGCGGTGGACGTACCCGAGTGGATTCCCGAAAACTGCATCCAGTGCAACCAGTGCGCGCTGGTTTGCCCGCACGCCGCCATCCGTCCGTTCCTCGTATCCGAGGAGGAGAAGAAGGCCGCGCCAGCTTCCTTTGTCACCAAGAAGGCCATCGGCAAGGGCTTTGAGGACTATGGCTTCCGCATGCAGGTCACCCCGCTGGATTGCACGGGCTGCGGCAACTGCGTAGACGTTTGCCCGTCCAAGCAGAAGGCGCTCAAGATGGTACCGTTTGCTTCCGCAGCCGCGGACGAAAAGAACTGGGATTATGCCATGACCGTCTCCAAGAAGGACGTGCCGCTCAACACAGGCACCGTCAAGGGCAGCCAGTTCCTCCAGCCGCTGTTCGAGTTCTCGGGCGCATGCGCGGGCTGCGGCGAAACGCCGTATGTCAAGCTCATCACCCAGCTCTTTGGCGACCGCATGGTCATTGCCAACGCCACGGGCTGCTCCTCCATCTATGGCGGCAGCGCGCCGACCTGCCCCTACACCGTCAACGAAAAGGGCCAGGGCCCCGCATGGGCAAACTCCCTGTTCGAGGACAACGCCGAGTTCGGCTTTGGCATGAACCTGGCAACCAAGCAGCGCCGCGCCAAGCTGGCCGACGATGTCAAGGCATTGATCGCGGTCGATTACTGCCAGGATGATATCAAGAAGGCGGGCCGGGAATGGCTCAACAACATGGACAATGCCGAAGGCTCCCGCGCATGGGGCGAAAAGCTCCTGGCGGCCTGCAAGGAAGGCATCGACCTGAGCGGAACCGAGTGGGAGAAGGCCTGGATTGAAAAGGGCAAGGTTTGCGATTGCGAAGCCTGCACGCTCGCGCGCGCGGTCATCGCCAATGCCGACCTGCTCACCAAGCAGTCCATCTGGATCTTCGGCGGCGACGGCTGGGCATACGATATCGGCTACGGCGGATTGGATCATGTGCTGGCCATGGATGAGGACGTCAACATCCTGGTCGTGGATACCGAGGTGTACTCCAACACGGGCGGACAGTCCAGCAAAGCCACGCCGACAGGCGCCATTGCCAAGTTCGCGGCGGCCGGCAAGCGCACCAAGAAGAAGGACCTTGGCATGATGGCCATGTCCTACGGCTATGTGTACGTCGCCAAGGTCTGCATGGGCGCCAACCCGAACCAGTTGATGAAGGCCGTCAACGAGGCGGAAGCGTACAAGGGCCCGTCGCTCATCATCGCCTACGCGCCCTGCATCAACCATGGCATCAACATGAGCCACTCCCAGTTGGAGGCCAAGAAGGCTGTGGACGCAGGCTACTGGCCGCTGTACCGCTACAACCCCGATCTGGCGGATCAGGGCAAGAACCCGTTCCAGCTTGACAGCAAGGATCCCACGGGCGACTTCAGCGATTTCATCCTGGGCGAGGTGCGCTATGCATCCCTGAAGAAGCAGTTCCCCGCGGTTGCGGACGAGCTGTTCCAACGCGCAGAGAAGGAAGCGGCCGAGAAGATCGAATACTACAAGAAACTCAACGAGATGTAAGAACCGGATTACGCACCCAAAGGGAACGGCAATCGCCGTTCCCTTTTTGCTGCCAAATGAGTATCCGATTGAATTGTGATCGGAACACCGCTATAATAAGTACGGAAAAGCCCAAAATCTGAATAACAGGAGCAAGCCAGATGGAATACGATCGGATCTATAATTTTTCCGCAGGGCCGGCCACCATGCCCGTAGAGGTGCTCGAGGAAATCCGCGACGAAATGCTCAACTACAAGGGCAGCGGCATGTGCGTGATGGAGATGTCGCACCGCTCCAAGGTTTTCCAAAAGATCATCGATGAGGCGGAGGCGGATCTGCGCACGCTCATGGGTATCCCCGATGGGTACAAGGTACTGTTCATTCAGGGTGGCGCCACGCTGCAGTTTGCCATGGTGCCCATGAACCTGATGGTCAACGGCGTTGCGGATTATGTGGAGACGGGCGCATGGTCCCAAAAGGCCATCCCCGAGGCGCGCCGTTACGGCAGGGCGAACATCGTTGCGTCGAGCGCGGACAGGAAGTTCACCTACATTCCCGATTGCTCGGATTTGCCCATCGATCGGGACGCCGATTACCTCTACATCTGCGAAAACGAAACCATCCATGGCGTTACCTGGAATAAGCTGCCCAACACCAAGGGCAAAACGCTGGTTTCCGACCAGTCGTCCATGTTTCTCAGCCGTCACTGCAACGTTTCCGATTACGGCATGATCTACGCGGGCGTGCAAAAGAACGTCGGCCCCGCGGGCATGATCATTGCCATTATGCGGGAGGATTTGATCCGTCACGATCTGGACGAACGCGTGCCGCTGTACATGCGCTACGATACGCATGCCGATAACGGCTCCATGTACAACACCCCCAACTGCTGGGCCATCTATGTGTGCGGCAAAGTGTTCAAGTATCTGCTTAAAAACGGCGGTCTGACCGCCATGCAAAAGCGCAACGAAGAAAAGGCCAAGGTGCTCTATGATTATCTGGACGCCAGCAGGCTCTTCCGCGGCACCGTGGAAAAGGAGTTCCGTTCCCTCATGAACGTGCCGTTTGTTACGCCCACGGCGGAGCAGGATGCTGCGGTTATCGCCGCGGCAAAGGCTGCGGGCTTTGAAAACCTCAAGGGGCACAAGAGCGTCGGCGGGCTGCGCGCATCCATCTACAACGCCATGCCCAAGGCGGGCGTGGAAGCGCTGGTCGATTTCCTGAAAGCGTATGAGGAGGCAAACGCATGATTCACGTTCTCGCCACCGACGGCATGGATAAAGCCGCGGTCACCAAGCTGGAATCACTCGGCTGCACGGTCGATTGTACCTTCTATGAGCCCGAAGCGCTCAAGGAGGCCGTCAAAAACTGCGACGCGTTGGTTGTGCGCAGCGCCACCAAGGTCCGTCAACCCATCATCGATGCGGCTGCGGACGGCGGCAGGCTCAAGCTCGTCATCCGTGCGGGCGTGGGCGTGGACAACATCGACGTTGCGTATGCCGAGAGCAAGGGACTGATCGTCAAAAACACCCCGCGCGCAAGCTCCGAGGCCGTTGCGGAGCTGGCCATGGCGCACATACTGTCCGTTGCGCGCTTCATCTCCATTGCGGGCCACACCATGCGCGAGGGCAAGTGGGAGAAGAAGGCATACAAGGGCATCGAACTGTTCGGCAAAACCATCGGCATCATTGGCTACGGCCGCATCGGCCAGACGCTGGGCCGCAACTGTCAGGCCATGGGCATGCAGGTGCTGGCTTACGATATCTACAAAGTACCCTCGCTGGAGTGCGCTACCATGCGCTATGTCGAAATGGACGAGCTGCTGGCACAGTCCGACGTCATCTCGCTGCACGTTCCTTCTTTGCCGGGACAGCCCATGGTCAACGAGGAGACGATTGCCAAGATGAAGGATGGCGTCATCATCATCAACACGTCGCGCGGCACAAATTTTGATGAGGAAGCGCTGTTGAAGGCGCTGGACAGCGGGAAGGTCTTCGGCGCGGGGCTGGACGTGTTTGCCGACGAGCCCGCCACCAACGAAAGGCTCTATGCGCACCCGCATGTGAGCTGCACGCCGCATATCGGCGCATCCACCAAAGAGGCGCAAAAGCGCATCGGCGCTGAGCTTGTGGAACTGATTCAAAAGCAGTTCAACCTGTAAGGTTCTTTACAAACGGCGGCGGTTATGACCGCCGCCGTTTGCGTACCCATTACGTTGCGACACAACATATGGTGTTATGACATCAAATAATAACACCATCTATTGTGTGTCGGAGCCGCCAAAAGTATGAACTGTTTATAAATAAAATTTATAGAAATGCATACCAAAGAGGCGGATTCCGATTGTCGCTTGCGCCCGTTTGTTGCAGGATGCTCGGATTTTGCGACGAATAGGGAGAAAATTTTGGGAAGTAATAGTATCGTCACAAATTATCCACCGCATATCCACAATATTTATCAACATATGGTATTCATATGACACTCTTGACACAAAATATTGGGTGGTTTACACTGAATTTATACGAAAGATTCAATGACACGGAGGATATATATGATGTTTACCGAGATCGTCAAGCGCGATGGCCGCGTAGAGGCGTTCGACCGCAGAAAGATCAAAAACGCCATCTGGAAGGCTGCGCAGGCAGTCAACGGCACCAACGAGGAGCTCAGCGACCGCTTGACTGACGAGGTCATCCGTTTGGCCGAACTCAAGTTTCTTGGCGCCGTGCCCGATGTTGAAAGTATACAGGATATTGTGGAGAAGGTGCTTATTGAAGCGGGCCACGCGCGCACCGCCAAGGCGTATATCCTTTATCGTGAGAAGCGGCGCGGCACGCGCGATATCAACGCGCTCATCGGCGCCACCATCGATATGTTTGGCGATTACCTCAACGATAAGGACTGGGGCATCAAGGAAAACGCCAACATGCAAAAAAGCGTCAACGGCCTCAACAACTATGTGCGCGAGGCCTTTACCAAGAAGTACTGGCTGTACGAAATCTACCCCATCGATATCTGCAAAACCCACGAAAGCGGCGATGCGCACATCCACGATCTGGGGTTCTTTGGCCCGTACTGCGCGGGGTGGGATCTCAGACAGTTGTTGATGGAAGGCTTCGGCGGTGTGGAGGGCAAGGTGGAATCCAAGCCCGCCAAGCATTTGAGAAGCTTCCTTGGGCAGATTGTCAACTCCACCTTCACTACCCAGGGCGAGACGGCGGGCGCACAGGCATGGAGCTCGTTCGACACCTACTGCGCGCCGTTTATCGCCATGGACAACATGACGTTCGATCAGGTGCGCCAGTGCCTGCAGGAGTTTGTGTTCAACATCAACGTGCCCACGCGCGTTGGGTTCCAGTGCCCGTTTTCAAACCTGACGTTCGATATCAAGGTGCCAAGCACCTTAAAGGACGAGCCCGTCATCGTGGGCGGTCAATATCTGGAGCACACCTATGGCGAGTTCCAGGAGCAGATGGATATGTTCAACAAGGCGTTTTGCGCCGTGATGCTCGATGGCGACGCCAAGGGCCGCGTGTTTACGTTCCCCATCCCGACCATCAACATCACCAAGGACTTCGACTGGTCCAGCCCCGTGGTGGACGAGTTCATGCGCATCACCTGCAAGTACGGCATTCCGTACTTTGCCAACTATATCAATTCCGATCTTTCGCCCGAGGATGCGGTTTCCATGTGCTGCAGGCTCAGACTGGACAAGCGCGAGCTGCGCAAGCGCGGCGGCGGGCTGTTCGGTTCCAATCCCATGACGGGCAGCATCGGCGTGTATTCCATCAACATGCCCAGGCTTGGGTATCTGGCTACCTCCAAGGAGGATTTCTACGAGCGCCTCAAAAAGGTCGCCATCCTCGGCAAAACCAGCCTGGAGATCAAGCGCAAGATCATCGAGCGCCAGACCGAGCAGAGCCTTTACCCGTACTCGGCGCACTACCTCAGAAACATCAAGCAGCGCACGGGCGAGTATTGGACCAACCATTTCAATACCATCGGCCTGGTCGGCATGAACGAGTGCTGCCTCAACTTCATCGGCAAGGATGTCGGCAGTCCCGAGGGCTTGGCGTTCACGCTGGAAACCATGCATTTTCTGCGTGCGCTGATGATTGAGTTTCAGGAGGAGACGGGGCACAGCTACAATTTGGAGGCCACGCCCGCCGAGGGTACCAGCTATCGGCTGGCCAAGCTGGACAAGGCCAAGTACCCCGATATCATCCAGTCTGGCATCGACGAGCCGATGTATACCAATTCCACGCAGCTGCCCGTAGGCTACACGGATGATATCTTTGAGTGCTGTGATTTGCAGGACGAGTTGCAGTCCCTCTATACGGGCGGCACCGTGCAGCACCTGTACATCGGGGAGCGCATTGAGGATATCGAAACCTGTAAGAACATCATCAAATCGGTGTTTGAAAAGTACAAAATGCCCTATATCTCCATCACGCCAACCTTCTCGGTCTGCCACGAGCACGGCTATATCGCGGGCGAGCATTTCACCTGCCCCGAGTGCGGGCGCGATGCGGAGGTTTGGTCGCGCGTGGTTGGGTATCTCAGGCCCGTGCAGAATTACAACCCGGGCAAAAAGGAAGAATACATGATGAGAAAGAAGTTTGTCATCTAACAGGCAATCGCCTTTCACAATCCGTCACCGACCGGGGAAGCATGCGATATGGACGCGGTTTCCCCGTTGGCGTCACAGCAGATAAGGAGCGCCATGCTGATTGCGGGCTTTCAAAAAACGTCGTTTGTCGACTATCCCGGCCAAATTGCATCGGTCGTGTTCACGCCGTACTGCAATTATAACTGCACCTATTGCCACAATGCGCATATCATCGGCAGCAATGCGCCGCTGATAGAGGAGCAGGATGTGCTGGCGTATTTGGAGCGCCGCAGGGGCCTGTTAAAAGCCGTGGTCATCAGCGGCGGGGAACCGACGCTGCAGCAGAACCTGGATGCGTTCATGCGCATGGTCAAGGAGATGGGGTATCTGGTCAAGCTCGATACCAACGGCGCCAAGCCGCAGGTGCTGCAGGCGTTGCTCAAGAGCGGCCTGCCCGATTATGTGGCCATGGACATCAAAGCGCCGTTGGAAAAATATGCTAAAATTGTGCGCGTATCGGTACATACCGATGATATCCGCCGCAGCATTGCCATCTTACGAAACGGCGGCGTGCCGCACGAATTTCGGATGACGTTCGCGCCCGAACTGACGCCTGACGACGCCGTGCTTGGCGCTTCCCTTGTCAACGGGTGTGAGCGGTTCTTTTTGCAGCAGTACCGCGTGCGTACGCCCGAAGACCCCAAGCCGCACGCGCCATCGGTCGTTTACGATACGGCACGGCGCATTCGGGAAGCCATCGGCGTATGCACGGTGCGCGGACTGGGCGCGGAGCAGCCGTAATTCGATCGCAACAATCCCACATTGCGGGACATACTAAAGCGCATGGAACCGTTATTGACCCAATACGGCGCCTATGCGCTTTTCTGCAGTTACGGCATGCAGCTGACCGAGCATGCGCATGCGCGCTTTGCCAATTTTGTGACTCAAGAGACTGACTTTTTGTATGCCGACGCCCGCGTAAGCGATGCAGTGGGACTCGAGCGGGTTCTGCATAAGCCCGCGTGGTCGCCTGAGACGCTGCTTTCTACGCCGTACATCGGCAGCCCTATCGCGGTCAGGCAGACGCTGCTGGACGAAGTAGGCACGCCGTGCAGCCAATCCGCGGACGAGTTGTACGCGTTTACCCTGCGCGCCACGGAAAGGGCGATGCGTATCCAACACATCCCCGAAGTGCTGGCCTGCGGCGAGGAGCAAAAACCCAAGTACCAGATGCAGATCGTTACGCAGGCGCTCAAGCGGCGCAATATCGACGCGACGGTGTCGTTCGGGCTGACCGAGGACAGCGTGGCCGTGCGCTGCCGATTGCCCATGCGGTATCGCATATCCGTCATTGTGTTTACCTATGGGCAGGTGAACGCCGTTCGCGAAACGCTGGAATCATTTGCCTGTCAAAGCACCTATCCGCATGCAGAGTATATCGTCTGCGACGGCGGTGCGCCGACGGAGGCGGGGGAGCGGTACTATGCCGCGCTTTTGAGGAGCAAGACCATCCGCCTGGTGCGACGCTTTGAGGAACACAACATTGCGTCCATGATCAACGAGGCGGCAAGGGACGCCGGGGGCGAAGCGCTGCTGATACTGCCCGCGGGCGTAACCGTCAAACAGTTTGACGCATTGGAACGTATGGCGGAATGCGCCATGCTGCCCGATGTCGGCGCGGTTGGCGCATGCATTGGCAAGCAGGACAAATCCGCAACCGCATATATCCGTAATGTCGAAGCGGTGGACGAGGTGATGCTCCTATTGCGGGATGTATTCTTGGAGGCGGGCGGCTTTGACGAAACGTTTCCGCAGGCGGGCTTCTTTATGGCGCTGTGCCGCGCATTAAGTTGGAAACGCCGCCGTCATGTGTATACGCCTTTTGCAAGATTCGGGCATAGGACCGATCTGTTGCTTCCGCAGGCGACCACAAAAAACAAGCTGCGCATCAACGATATGCGCAGCCTGCGGTTCAACTAGCCCGGCCGAGACTGCCTTACATGCGGTAGTCGCAGCGGATATATTTCTTTTGCCAGTCGTCGCTTTCGTACAGGGAGGCGTCGTCGTTGGCGCTGTCGGCGAACAAATCCTTCGTGATCTCGCGCAGGATATCCTCCAATTCCAGGTGATCCAGAAAGCTCGGCGGGATGGCGTCATACCCAAGATATGCGCCCAATATATTGCCCGTGATGGAGCCTGTCGAATCGGAATCGCCGCTGTGGTTGACGGCGGCAATGAGCGCGCCCTTAAAATCGCCGCGGTATTTGAGCGCGCAGTAGACGGCAATGGCCAGCGCTTCCTCGGCAACCCAGCCCTCGCCGATGGACGCAATGGATACCACATCGTCGGCGTTCGTCTTGGAAAGCCGCACGGCCTCATTGATCAGCTCCGTCAGCCGCGAGATCTTGGGGTACGCCGCGTATCGAAGGCTTATCGCCTTGACACAATCCTCCACAATATCATACAGCGCATCGTCGCCCGAGAACGCGCCGTAGACTGCTTGGTTGATGATGTGCGTCAGTGCAGCGGCCGTGATGTAGCCCAGCGGATGCCCGTGCGTAATGGCGGCACACTCCGCGCCGATGCGGTCGATTTGATCCAACGGCATGCGGGCGGGATCGAAATACAGGGCGATGGGGGAGACGCGCATCACGCCGCCGCAGCCTTTGCTGGAATTGATGGGCGTCTCGGGTGTGCCGATGATGCCCGAGGAGAGCGCGCGCAGGCATGTGCCGCCGGGCGCGCGGACGCTGTGCATGGCGGGCGCGTTGTACAGCCAGCTGTGCACATGGTTATAACTGCCTGCCGCGTGCCGCTGGGTTGCGTGCCAGTCCAGATAGGCGTCATGCAGATAGTGCCGTATCGGGCGGTGACTATGCTTAAAACGTTCGTTTGCGGAGGCGGAGAGCAGCCCGTTTGCCGTAAACAGCGTGAGCTGCGTATCGTCGGAGACGATGGCCTTGCCGTTGGTCAGCTGGATGGTGGTCAGACCCGCGGGGCCGTACATTTCGCGAATCTGCTCGATGTTCATAAACTCCACCGTGTAGCCGAGCGCATCGCCGCAGGCGCCGCCGAACAGGCAGCCTTGAAACCGATTAAAATCCTTCGTCTTCATCGTGTGCCTCCATTTCTGATATGTGGTTAAAGGGAATGGTTCTGAAACCGTCAGCGGGACCGTTTTCTTTGTTTACACCTTATGAGAATCAATACGACAAGTATGATGAGCAGCGCTGCGCAAACAATGTAGGAAAGCAGCATGCCGTTGCCTGCCTGCGGTGCGGTTGCATTCTCGTCCGAGGCTGCTGGCGGGGCCGTGGGTTCAGGCAAGGCTTGCGTTGCCGCGGGCGCAGACGGCTCGCCGGCCGATGCGTCGTCCATGGCGACAGCGGCCGTCATGCGCCCATGAAAGAGCACCCTGCCCTCGTACAGGCAATCGACCGTGCCAAGCTCGTCGCCCGGCTGCACGGGCAGCTTGGCGGGCGATAGGTTTGCTTCATAGGTGAGCAGATTGGGCGTGGCCTGCAGCTTTTCGGCTGCGTCGGATGGCAACCGCACGGTGGTTTCGTCGAACACGGCGGTCACAGGCAGCTTGGCTGCGGTGCCATCGATGTCGGTTTCCGATTCGTAGGATAGCTTGAGCGCTTGCGGGGTCAGGGGTGTATACTCGGTTTCCAGCGTGTGCTCAATGAAGTATTTGGCGTTTTTGAAGGTGCGCGGCATGCGCTTGTTGGCATATTTATGGCTGGTATCGTCTGCGCACAGCAGCACCACAATCACGCGCGCACCGTCGCGCTCGCCCACGGAAACCAGGCACTTGCCGCCGCCCGTGGTGGAGCCCGTTTTGCCGCCGATGCAGAGGGAACAGAAGCACTCGCTCTCAGGATCGTCGGAGATTAGGCGGTTGGAGTTAACCAGCTCCATGGGTTCCTTGCGGACGTCGTTGGGCTCGATTGTGTAGCTGACGGTGGAGATGAGCGTGCAAAACATCTCGTTTTTGAGCGCATACGCAGTGAGCACGGCCATATCGCGCGCGGTGGAATACTGGCCGCTGCGGCGCGCGCCGCTGGGGTTGAGGAAGTGGGAGTTTTCCATGCCAAGCTCGGCGGCCTTTGCGTTGGCAAGCTCTGCAAACGCCTCCACGCTGCCGCTGACATGCTCGGCAAGCGTCAATGCCGCGTCGTTGCCGCTGGCGAGCATCAGCCCGTACAATAGCTGCCGTACGGTCAGTTGTTCGCCCTCAAACACATGCATGAGCGAGTTGGTCTCCGCCATGTTGGCCGCCTGTCGGCCGATGGTCACCGTTTCGTCCGGATCGGGGCAATTTTCCAGAGCGAGGATGCAGGTCATGATCTTCATCGTGCTGGCGGGAACGCAGCGCGTATCGGCGTCCAGCTCGTAAAATACGGTGGAGGGATCGTTGGCGTCCACTACAATATAGTAGGGCGCCAGAATCTCTACGTCGTCGGGCGCTTCCTTGTTTTCGGCAAGCGCCGCGGAGGGGAGAAACAGCAGGAACGCAAGCATGCAGGCAGACAAAGCCTTTGCAAAAGATCCGTATTTCATACTGAAAATATACCACAAATGCAGGGGTGTGTAAATGCGCAAACGTCGTTTACAAAGCATTTGCTTGAAAAGCGCGCGCGCCTACCGTATAATGTCGATATGAAAAACATGCATGCGACTTCCATCCGTATTCGGATCGCCATCCTGCTGATGGCTGCGTTTATGATGTTGTGCGGCTGCCAAAAGGCCGAGGCGGAGCCCGCGCTTTCCGCAACCGCCGCGCCCGTGGAAATTGTCCACGTCCCTGTGGAAACCCTCTCCGCCGTTCGGGCCATGCCGCTGCCAAGCGGAGAAACGGCGCATAGCGGTTACACCATGGTCGACGGCGCCGCCGTCAGCGGTTCGCTGTTTGCGTTTACGGATACCGAGGGCACTGTGCAATACCGTGTATTTGGCGGGTACGACCGCCTGCTCGACGGCGTTGTGGCGGAAACGATAACGGGTTTTTACCCGAGCGATGAAAGCGGCGCGTTGCAGGACGGCGCGCAAACGGTAGATCCCGATGCCGAGCCGTTTGGCGGCATAACGCCCATGGCGCTGCCCGATACGCTGCGCATGGTTGTGCCCTTTACCGAGACGGAGCATGTCGGCGTCTATCGGCTGGAGGATGGTCGCACCGTCGCTTACGGAAGCGTCGGCGCATCCGAGCCGTGCTTTTATCCCGCCTCGGCTGATGGCGCCATGATAACGGGTGCGCTGCCCATTGGGGAACAATTAACGGAGCCCGCGTACCTGCCCACGGAGCCGCCCACGGCCGATGGCGAACGGAAGCTGGTGGTGTACATCGGCACGCAATCGGTGGTATCGTTTCTGGCAAAGGATGGCGAGTGGACGGAGGAACGCATCATGGCCTGCTCGACGGGCCGTTCCAAGGATATGACGCCGCGCGGATCGTTCAAGATCATGCGCCAATACCTGTACAAAAAGATGGGTGAGGTCAAGGGCGAAAACGTCTATTCCCAGTATGCCAGCCGCATCACGGGCAGCTACCTGTTCCATTCCGTGCCCATTGGCGGCAACCAGCGGCATAATCCCACTGTAGGCAAGCGCCAGATGATTACCTCCTACTACGAGATGCTCGGCAAGGTCGCTTCGGGCGGCTGCGTGCGGCTCAGGTGCGCGGATGCGTATTGGATCTACATCAACTGCGAGGTCGGCACCCCTGTGATTGTCACAGACGACAACGGCCCCGCTGCGCCCGCGGTGCCAGAGCTGATCTATGAGGAACCGTACACCAACAAAAAAGGGGACTTGGGCTGGGACCCCAGCGATCCCGATCCCGAAAACCCCTATCATCAGGTGTACGAGCCTGAAACCGTTTTGACGGGCCCCGTGATCGACAAGGACGACGATTGACCCTTGCCATAAGAAAACCTATAAACGAATAACCGCCGAACCTTTTGCCGCCATGTTGGCGCAGAGATTCGGCGGTTTTGTTTTTCAGAGCATGCGTATTGTTATTGATGCTTGTATGTTTCGCCCGCGACGAAGCCGATATCCGAAAGGTGCAGCAACTCCTGCACGGTCACCAGCTGATACCCCGCCTCGATGAGCTGCGGCACCATAATCTCCACGGCCTCGATCATGCGCTCCTTGGTATCGTGCAGCAGCACGATATCGCCATCGTGCAGTTCCTTTCCGTTGACAATCTGGCAGAACACGTTTTGCGCAATGCGTGCGGGGTCCTTCTCGTACACATTGCCGCTCTGCGCCCAGAGCACCACCGCCATGTCCAACTCGCGGCAGACGCGGCGCGCGTTGCTGCTGTTCTGCCCGCCGGGCGGACGGAGGGAGCGGATGTTGTAGCCAAGCAGCTCCTGCACCTTTTCGTTTGTGCCGCGTATGGCGGCGCGCGTCTCTTGATAGGTTGTTTCCTTAAGATAGGTGTGCGACCAGGTGTGGTTGCCGATTTCACAGCCCTGCACAAGCATGCGCTTCAATATCGGCAGCGTCTGCTCGTTCTTTAGCCGCGTACCCAATATAAAGAATGTGGCGCGCGCATCATATTGCTGCAAAATGTCCAGTATTTTGTCCGTCACGCCCGGGATGGGGCCGTCATCGAAGGTCAACGCAATCATCGGGCGGTTTGGATCGATATCCAGCTTCAGCAACGCCGCTTCCAGCGCTTCCTCGCTTTCAAATTCGCCAAACTCCCGCATATACGCGCGCTGAGCCGAGATGTGCTGTGTAAACCATTCGTCCTGTATTTGAAACGTCGGCATCGGAGAAGGCGAGAGGGTGGGCGAGGGAGTGGGAGTGGGTGTTGTGGAAAGGGGAGGCACAGCCGTTGGCGGAGCCGTCGTCATTTGCATGGATACGGGTGCGGCGGTGCGCGGCGCGTCCGTTTGCACGGACTGTGGCACAGAACAAGCTGACATCAAAAGCATCCCGGCGGCGAACAAGAGCAGTGTGAGAAAAGCCTTACGATACAAATGCATGCGATATCCCCCAACACCCCATTTTATTCAGTATAGCATGTCACGACACAATTCGCAACGGATGCTGCCAGCCAGCAAAAAGGGCCGCATGGATACATGCAGCCCTTCCGATGGTTGTTCAAAATGTGCTTACGGCTCGCGGCGGTCGCCCATGAAGTACAGCGCAACGGTGCCGGGGCCCGTGTGCGCGCCGATGACGGTGCCGACATAGTTGATGAGCACCTTGCCGTCCAGCTTGGGGAATTTCTCCTCAATTATCTGTGCAACCTTTTCGGCGTCGGCCAGGCAATCGGAATGGGAGATGTAGCACTTGCCCGCATAGTCGAGGCCGTTGTCCGCGTGCTGCACCATGCGCTCGATGATTTCGTGAATGACGCGGTTCTTGCCCTGATACTTGGTGCGCGGCGTCAGCTTGCCCTCGTCGTTCATGTTGAGCAGCGGGCAGATGTTGAACAGCGTGCCCACCACGGCCGATGCGGCAGTGATGCGGCCGCCGCGGCGGTAATGCGTCAGGTCCGTCGAGAAGAACCAGTGGTGCAGATTGAGCTTGATCGATTCGGCATAGTCGCGCGCCTCGTCGATGGAAGCGCCGTTGTCGCGCTGATCGGCAACCATGGTAACCAGCATGCCGTAGCCGCTGGATGCGCCGAGGGAATCCACCAGCTCGATGCGGCGATCGGGATACTTCTTTAGCAGCGCTTCCCGCGCAACATGGGCGGAGTTAAAGGAGCCCGACAGGCCGCTGGAAAGCGAAATGTGCAGGATGTCGTTCCCTTCCGCCAGGATGGGCTCAAAGAATGTCGTAAATTGCTCCACGTTCACCTGCGAGGTGGTCGGCATGTTGCCTTTGCGGATGGCATCGTAAAAATCGGGAAACGAAATGGACTTGCCAAGATCATCCGCATAGGTTTTGTCTCCGATCAGCACATGGAAGCATACATAGGGGATGTTCCGTGTCTGAAAAAAGGATTCCGTCATATCGGCGGTTGAGCAGCATGTCAAAACAAATTGATTCATGGTTAAGATTCCTTTCCCTTGTGAGTCTGTCACTATTTTATACGTTCTTGGGCAGCCTAGGCTACCTACCGCGTAAAATTGGCAGTCTCCCAATCGTAGAATTACCTCTCTACTGACGGTAGAGTCAGGAAACCTCCTTCTTTTTGGGCTTTTGGGTCTTGCCGATACCAAACGCGATCAACAGGATCAACTCCAGCGGGATGCCGATGGCGAATATGGTGAACGCGTTGCGCTGCGACGAAAAAAAGAAGAAGACAATGGCCAGCACCGACCATATGATGAACGAAATACAGATGATGCTGTATATGGAACGGCCCCACATGACGTTGAAGATCAACAGCAGCATCGCGGAAACGGGTACGGCAAACAGATACGCAAGCCACGGCCTTGTGATATCGGGCGCCGCGATCAAGAGGATAACGAATACGAGCGTGGCCACAAACCAGATCGACAGCGTAGGCAGCAGCGCCGTAAAGATGCGGTTAATGGTACGCTGCCTTTTGGTGGCGGTGGCGGGAAGCATGGTTTCGAAGTGGTGCTCGGTCAGGTAATCGATGGTGACGCCAAACTGATCGGCAATCATCTTGAGCACGATGACGTCGGGCAGCGATTCACCCCGTTCCCACTTGGAAACGGCCTTGTCGGAGTAGTTCAGTTTTTCCGCAAGCTCCAGCTGCGTCATGCCGAAGGCCTGCCGAAGTTTTACGATATTGTTGGCAATGTTACACTTTAACTGTGTGGATTGTAACTCCATGCTCAACCCTGCTTTCCGATACAATGTATCTCTGCGCCGCCCACCGTGCGGACGGATAGCCTGTAGCAGCAGCCGCTGCCGAACAGGCGCTCCATCGTTTCGGTATACGCCTGCATGTCCGCATTGGGCAGCAGTGTAAGGATGGTGCCCGCAAAGCCGCCGCCGTGCACGCGCCATGCGCCGCGCTGACCAAGTGCCTTTTCGGTTGCGGCAAGCGCAAGCGCCAATGAACGATCGTGCGCGTCCAAAGGACAAACGTTTTGCAGCTGCATAAAGCTCGAACGCCCGCTTTCCAGCATCAGCCGACGGAACCGTTCAATATCCTGCGCCATTAATGCATCTGCCAGTTTGGAGACGCGAGCGTCCTCTTCAAAAAAGTGCATCGCCCGCAGCAGCGCCAAATCGGTTACCTTGCCGCGCAGGGTGGGGAGGGTCTGCCAAAAAGCGTCTGCATCCACATCGCCCAGCACGGTTTTTCCGAACAGGGCCGCAACGGCGCGCATGTCAGCAGGGATGGCGGCGTACTGATCGGTCAGCTTTGCGTGGCTGCCGCCCGCATTGACAATGCAAAAGCCGTATCCGAGCTTTGTCAAATCGCACGCGATGCGCGTAACCTTGGGGCTAGCCTCATCCGAAAAGTCGATGGCAACATAGCCGCCCTCTGCGCATGCAAGCTGATCCATCAGCCCGCTGGGCTTGCCAAAGTAGTGGTTCTCCGCATATTTGCCCGCTTTGGCCTGCACAACGGGCGGTATGGAGCCGTTGTTGTACAGCCCCGAAAAGATGGTGGCAATCAGCACCGAGAAAGCGGCGGAGGAGGACAGGCCAGAGCCGCGCGGCACATCGGACAGGATGGATGCGTTGAACCCGCCGATGCGAAAGCCCTGCTGATGCAGATAGGCCGCCACGCCGCGGATGAAGGCGGCGGATGTGCGCCGTTCCTTCATGTGCGCACGCAGATCGTGCGGCTTGATCGAAAGCGCGAACGGCCGAAACCCGTTGGAGACGATGCGCACCAGATCGTCGCTGCGCGGGGTAACCGCGGCAATCATATCCAGCGAAACGGTGGCGGCCAGCACATGCCCGTGCTGGTGATCGGTATGGTTGCCGCCCAGCTCACTGCGTCCCGGCGCCGAGAAAAACCGTGCGCCTTTGGACGAGCCGAACGTGCGCTTCAACGCCTGTAAGGCTGCCTGTTGGCGTTGGTTCTGCTGAGAAATATCGCAGGCTCCGCCGTATAGCTGTTCCGTTGTGAGGATGGGCAATGTATCGGGCAATGCGTTAACCTCCGAACAGGCTCAGCAGATACGCCGTGCCGATGCCCAGATAGTTGCCAACGACATAGCCGAGGATGCCGCAGATCAGACCGGGCAGGATGACTTCTTTATTCTGCATGGCGTTTGCCGTGGGTACGATAAACGGCGGGCCATAGATGCCGGCTGTGGAGGTGATGACGGCCGTATCGCTGTCGATGCCGAACACCTTGGCGAGCAGCATGTGCAGGATGACCGAACCAAACTGCGCCATAGCAAACATCAACAGAAACAGCAGCGCCTTTTGATCCAGCTGGCTGAAATTGAACGACAGGCCGATGGCAAACGAGAACATGAGGATCATGTACTGGCCCGCGGCAAACGAACCGGGCGCCTCCCGTACCTTTTTGATAAACGAAAAACCGATGCCCAGCGTGGTGACCAGGAGCATGATGATGATCACGTTGAGTTCGCCTGTCAGCGCCAGCGCGACGCCTGCCGAAACGGCCAGGCAGCCAACGCCAAGCAGCACGATCGGCACGCGGGAAAGGAGCATGCGGAAGCTAAACGGCACCTTGCTTGGCACATAGGCCGACTGCATGGATTCGGAAAGCTGCTGCTGCGGCTGCACTGCGTCGGCGGAGACAAAGGGCTTCAAAAAGCGGCGGGTTAGCCGTGGCATCACGGAGATCAGCAGCAGGAAATAGATGCCGCCCACGACCACGTCGGAAGCGTTGGCAAGCACGATGTGCGAATTGTCCACGCCCAGCGCCACGCCGATGGCCATCAGGTTGGGCGTGCCGCCCGTATACAGGCCAATCATCATGCCCGCGTATTTCTCGGAGGATGGAACAACGTTGCGGAACGTGAAATAGGTGGCGCTCGATACCACAAACACCGCAACGATCATCAGTACAAAGGAGATCAGCGTGGGCCTTGCCAGCCGTTTGACGCTGCTAAGATCGGCGGAGAACAGGATCAGCGGAATGGCGATGGGTACCAGGATTTCGGATAGCGTCATGGCCATGGAGGTGTCTGGCAGCAGTAGGCTCATTGCCAGGCCAGCCGCGTAGCACAAAAACACGGGGCCCAGCATGCCCAGCAGCTTGACGCGATCCGCAGCCAGTATCATCAGCCTGGGGCCAAATACAATCAGCAGTACAATCAGGACATCAATCGCTATTTGCATACTTCCTCCCGATCAGGCGCAATCAGAATTTCGTGTTCACTACCGCGGGCGGGCCCTCCAGCAGGGTGGGCTTTGCCATGTATTGCCGAAACTTGGAAAAGAACGCCGCGTAATAGCTGCCCGAGCAGATGCGTTCATCCAGCACTGCGCCCATGGGCAGGCAGCGCTCAAACACAATTTCATCCTTGACGCGCTTGGGGATTTCGCGCATGTTGCCAAGGGTGATGATGATGGAGGTGGTGCCAAACTCGTAAATGTGGTGGTATATGTGGTTGGTGCGGATGCTTGCCAGGTTGGAGATGACCAGGCTTGTGTGGAACGGGCTGGCCTGTATGAGGCTCTTGGGCAGCAGACCGTATTTATCCATGATTTTGAACAGGCCCACGGCAAAGTTGACCAGACCGGGAATCTTTAACAGCGTTGTCATCAGCTTGTCGGTCTTGTTGGTATCGCCCTCGACACGGTTTTGGGATACATATTCGTCGATTTTTTCGTGTACGGCAAAGATATCGTCCTCCATTTGGAAGTACATCTTGTTCATGGTGCCGTCCAGCTCACCGGGCTTGAGCACGACCATGCCCACAGGGAATTCGTTGCGCTGGTAGATGCGCTTGTTGGCTATGAAGCGGTTGATGGCGGGGAATTCCGCAGCGGCGCGCAGATAGGCGGCAAGCACAACGCCCAGGTGCGAAAAGCGGTAGCCCTCCTTGCGCTTTGCGTTGATGTAGGATTGCATGGGCGCAACGGGAATATTCAGCTCGATCATGTTCATCGAGTCGTAACGTTTGTCCAATACATATGGAAGGATGGTGTACATGGGATTGGCGTCGTAAACGCGCGTTCCGTCTTTACGCAAAGCTCTCACTTCCTCTTAACTCATATTGCATCAGTTTACACGAAATACCGCATGATTTCAAGTTATACCTGTTTTGCTGGTGTGGTCAGCGGCCAATCCCACAGCGGCAGGCAAGAAAACGCATAACGATACTTGTATGAGCCGTCCGATTATGTCATAATGTATTTATCAGGCGTACGGCGGTTACTCCACTTTTTACTCGCCGAGGCGCTTTCAAAAAGGAGGGATACACATTTACCGCAAGGCTTGCGGTGCGGCAGTGTGGAGACCTGCCGTAATGCATGCGCCACTTTCAGCGGGCCATGCGAGAAGGGCGGCCGATGAATATCCTGCCCGTCAAAGCCAAAGAAGTATGGCAAACGTAACACTCAAAAACATCAAAAAGATCTACGACAAAAACGTGGTTGCGGTCCAGGATTTCAACCTGGAAATCGCAGACAAGGAGTTTGTGGTGCTTGTCGGCCCGTCGGGCTGCGGAAAGAGCACCACGCTGCGCATGATCGCGGGGCTGGAGGAAATCAGCGAGGGCGAACTGTACATCGGCGACCGTTTGGTCAACGATGTGGAGCCGAAGGATCGCGATATCGCCATGGTTTTCCAAAACTATGCGCTCTATCCGCACATGACCGTCTATGAAAACATGGCGTTCGGCCTGAAGCTGCGGAAAACCCCCAAGAATGTGATTGACAAAAAGGTGCGCGAGGCTGCGGAGATACTGGATATCACCGATTATTTGCAGCGTCGTCCCAAGGCGCTTTCGGGCGGGCAGCGTCAGCGCGTGGCCATCGGCCGCGCCATCGTGCGCGAGCCGCAGGTGTTCCTCATGGACGAACCGCTGAGCAACCTCGACGCCAAGCTGCGCAACCAGATGCGCGCGGAGCTGATCAAGCTGCGCCAGCGCATCAACACCACGTTTGTGTACGTCACACACGACCAGACCGAGGCCATGACACTCGGCGACCGCATCGTGATCATGAAGGATGGCTACATCCAGCAGATCGGTACGCCGCAGCAGGTGTTCAACCATCCGTCCAATCTGTTTGTTGCGGGCTTCATCGGCACGCCGCAGATGAACTTCTTTGATGCCAAGCTTTTGCTCGATCGTGGTCAATACAGCGTACAAATCGGCGATGCGGTCATCGTGCTGCCCGATGATGTACAGCAAGCTCTTAAGGGGAAGAATCAGGCCGCGCAGGATATCGTATGCGGCATCCGCCCCGAGCACATCTCTATTGCCGCCGCCGCAGGGCGCGATACCATCCCGGCCAAGGTGGATGTCAGCGAAATGATGGGGTCGGAGCTGTATGTGCACGTCAGCGTGCTCGGCAAGGACTGCGTCATCCGCGTGGCTGTCACCGACCTGCCGCCGCAGCACAGGAACGGCTTTGCGTATGGCGACGAACTGGTATTCACGTTCGATGGCGCGCTTTCGCACCTGTTCGACCCGAGCAGCGGGAAAAACCTCCTCGTCTGACGGGGTGCAGCGCGTATTCATAGAACCTTTGTGTCATTTTGGGCTGTGGGCGGAGCGGTACGCTCCGCCGCACCCGGGATGGCATGTTTCATGAAGACGACCGAATCTATCCTGTCGGCAATGAATTTTTGCATCGATATATCTGCCAACTCAAACGTTTGCGCTATTGCGAACCGTGGCGCATTGTGCTATACTGTTTCTCGGCCAACGGGGCATTCATCCTGTTTGGAGCAAAGGGACGCATGACAAAGATTATTGCATTCGAGGGTATCGACGGCACGGGTAAAACCGTGCAGATGGAGCGCATGCAGCAGCGCTTGGCAGAACGCGGGTTCAGCGTTAAAACGCTGTCGTTTCCCGTGTACACTTCTTTTTTCGGCGGCGAGGTTGGCAAGCTTTTGTCGGCAAGGGAAGGCGTGCGCGCCGATGATGTGGACGGCAAGTCCATGGCGCTGTGGTTTGCGTTGGATCGGTTTGAGGCGTTGCGCGACTATTCGCTTGCCGATATCGACATCCTTTTGATCAATCGTTATGTGCTCAGCAACGCCGTTTATCAAAGCATACGGGATATCGACCTGGGTAAACCCGACCTGTTGGATTTTGTGTTTTCCCTGGAGCACGAGCATTTTGGCATTCCGCGCGCCGATGCGTATGTGGTGCTGGATGTGCTGCCTGATGCGGCCGCGAGCAATGTGGATAAAAAAGGCTTTCGCGAATATGTTGGAAATATGCGCGATGTGTACGAGGCGCTGCCGGATATCCAATCGCGCGCCAGGTTAAAGTACATGGAATATGCCGAGCGGCTGAACAATGTGTTTTTGATCCCCTGCATGGAGGATGGCCAATTGATGCCCATCGATCGTATCGGCGCGCGCATCGATCAGGCGCTTCGTTCCATTATATTTGAAGGAGAATTGTGATGCGAAAGATTGGTATTTTGACGGGCGGCGGAGACTGCCCCGGTTTGAACGCGGTTATCCGCGGCGTGGTGGAAGAATGCGCCGCAAACGGTATCTCGGTTTACGGCTTTACCGCGGGCTGGCGCGGCGCGCTGACGGGGGAGGGCCGCTGGCTTTCCCTAAAGGATGTGGAAGGGCTGCAGACGAAGGGCGGCACCATACTGGAAAGCTCGCGCACGAACATCATGAAGGAAGAGAACGGCATCGAGCGCGTCCGCTCCATGATGAATGCGCTTGGCCTGGAGGGGCTGGTTGCCATTGGCGGCGACGATACGCTCGGCGTGGCTAATCGGCTGCAAAAAGAGGGCATGAATATGATCGGCGTGCCCAAGACCATCGATAACGACCTGTCCTGCACGGACTATACGTTTGGCTTCGATACCGCCAGCAACATCGCCATGGAGTGCATCGATAAGCTCCACACCACGGCCGCGTCGCATGCGCGCTGCATCGTGGTGGAGTGCATGGGCCGTCATACGGGCTGGATTGCGGTGCAGGCGGGCATTGCTGCCGATGCGCATCTGATCCTCATTCCCGAATTCCCCAAAACGTTTGATGAGATTATGCAGATCATCCGCGGCCGCTATATCCATGGCGACCGTCACACCATCATTGCCGTTGCGGAGGGCTTTGCGCTGGCGGGTGAACCGCCCATCGAGGTGGATCACGATGCGTTCGGCAACGAAAACCTGTTTGAGAAGGATCTTGCCAAACGTCTTGCGCAACGCATTGAAACCGCCATGCGCGCCGATATCACGCTGGACGAAAAGCGCAAGTATTTTGAGTGCCGCAGCGTGGTGCTCGGCCACATTCAGCGCGGCGGTTCGCCCACCTGCTTTGACCGCGTGCTGGGCACAAGATTGGGCTTTAAGGCAGGCGAGTTGGTTGTGGACGGGGACTACGGCAACATGGTTGCGCAAAACGGCACATTCATCGTCAAGGTGGACTTGGAAAAGGCCGTTACCCAGCGCAAGGAGGTCGATTACGACCTGTACCGTCAGGCTTCGCTGATGTTCCGTTAATCACATCATCGTTTTGCACGTTGGACCGCATGTGGCAAATCCGCCGCATGCGGTCTTTTTTCACCATCGGGCAACAATCGGCATACAATGCAGTACCATCATTTAATCCGACAGGAGGAATTATCATGACGCAACAATCATGCGGTGACGCTTGTCTCTGTCGTGCGGGCGCTGCGGATGCGGATATGACAGGCATCGAGCGCATTGTGCCGGCAGGGGATGCGGGCGCAGGCAACTGCCCCGGCTTGTGCGGCGAGACTGTGCTGTTCACAGTCGGCTATGTCAGCCCGTTTGGGGAGCAACTATGACCATACGATGCAATGGCGAGCAGGTTTCTGTCGATATCGGCACCACGTTGTTTGGCGCGGTGAGACAGCTTTCGCCGTTTGGAGACGACCCGATCATTGTGCTGCTCAACGGTGCGCGCGTGGCAATGGAAGCCGAAACCGTTTTACAGCCAAACGACGACATCATGATCTATCCGCTGCTCATCGGCGGCTGAACGGATGCTAGCTTAGCGGTATTACGATATCGCAATCCGTCACGGTAGCTACTCATAAAACAGTATCACAACAAAACTGAAATAGGGTAGCTGCCATACAGGGTGCAAAGCAAAACGGGCGTATCGTCTAAACGGCGGTATGCCCGTTTTGTTACGCAGTAGAAGGACATAGCGATACCTCCTTGATACCGCCGTATCCTAAAAAAGGGCGACATTAACACATCCTCTGTATTCCAATTTTTCAAAAACAAAGGCCGACAACTAATAAAATATGTTTTACTGTGTCGGAAAGATTTTCAAAATCAAAGTTAGTCGGATTTGCATTATTTACATTGTCGGCTAAATGATGATATTCGCTTTGATATTTGCTCATTGCCATACAGATTTCTTTATACACGGTTATAAAATCTTCTTTGAGATTGATTGCATTTTCAATATTTTGTTTTAATTCAATCAATCCTTGTTCAACAAGATGATGTAAAATATCATCTTTGCTTTCGTAATAAGCATAAATAGTACGCCGACTGTATTCAGACGATTTTGAAATATCTTCTATCGTTGTTTGTGCGTAACCTTTTTCCAAAAAGAGTTTTTCAGCAGCTTTCATAATCTGTTCTCTGTGTAAGGCAGCAACTGCCTCTTTTTTATTTTCTCTGCTCATTTTTACACTTCAATTCTATTTAGTATACTATTAATATACCATATTTCAAGTGCGTTTGCAATAGAGGCAAGGTGCGGAAGCATCTCGACTTGGACGAGCTGACGCCCGCCATTCTGAACGATATGGTAAAGGCTGTATACGTTCATACTCCCGACAAGTCAAGCGGCCAACGGGAACAGCAAATTGACATATCCTATGACCTTGTGGGGATACTCCCCCGCGTCCTTGCTATACGACTTGCAAAACGGAGAAACTGCATAGCCCGAAAGCTATGCCGTTCTCCGAAAACAACTCTATGCTGTTTTATGAGTGCCGCCCCCGGCGCAATGCCTTGGTAGAAATCGTGGCACCCGCCGTTGATGGGGATGCGCTGCCCGATGGGCATATCCATGGCCGCGGCACGATCCCTGACGGATGGCATGTTTCCGTACGGCGCATAGGCTTCCGGAAAATACATGACTGGCCGCAGGGCGATGGT
>CAZRIT010000002.1:47914-48512 GCA_964600225.1 uncultured Oscillospiraceae bacterium
CGGCTCCGTTTCGGTGAACGGTATTTCATAGACGACGTCCTGATCGGGTAAAAAGCTTGCGGTGTTGCATACGGCTTGACCCAACAAGACCCCGTCGATATACACGTCATACCGCATGCCGCCGCCCGAAAAGCTGCGCGCTATGGCGATCCAATACGCCTCCTGCATTTCTGTGGGAAATTCGTAGTGCATCGATACGTTGAAACCTGTCGCGCGCTGCGTCGGTGTAGCGGTTACGGTGATGCTCGAAAAATCGGTCCGTTGGTTTTCTATCCGGCCGCTGTTATAATCCGAGCCTCGGAAGGTGACGGGGATACTGCCCTGCAATTGCCGACTCAATGCGGCCGTCTCCGATGGCTCCGTTACTTGCATCAAACCGTTTCCCTCGGTGGTATCAAACGTATGTATAGCGGATGGACGGATCATTTGCATTGGTTCCGATACTCTCGTCGCGCACGCATGCAATGGTAACCGTCTGCGGCAGGTGCTCGCGCGCGACATGATAGGGAAGCTGCTCCAGCAGCGTCAACGTGCAGGGCTTTTCGTCGGGATCAACCCTTGGTACGGCTGGCAGTGTGGATCCCGCCGTCTCCCAATA
>CAZRIT010000002.1:48531-68381 GCA_964600225.1 uncultured Oscillospiraceae bacterium
GTTGATGTAGTAGGTTGGCTGCTGCTTCACCGAGAAGCTGCCGCGCTCCAAATCATAGCGCAGGCCGAGCAGGAACCCATCCTCCGTGGCGGCAATATCCAGGAAAGTGATCTCCGCAGCGCTTACGTTGATCGGCGTAGCGGTTTCGGGTAAGCGCTCCAGCGCGTCCAAACGCGCTTGTGCGCCCGTTTGCAGACGTCCCGTACCTTCCGCCGTCAGCGCATCGATGCGCGCCTGTCGATCCGCTTCGGAATAGCTGTATGAAAACGGTATGGAAAAGCTGCCGATGGCGCCGATGCGGTTGCCTGCGTTATCGTAGCGATACAGCGTGCCCGAAAGCACCATCTCCGTATCGGGCGTGATGGCCTGCGTGATGCCGCGGAAACCGATGGATAGCAGCCCGCCGTCCTTTTGCCACGCGGCGGGTTCGAGCTGCCCTTCGAAATCGGGCTTGAGATAGGGCGCGTACGCCGTGCCGTCAACGGTGAGCACGAATGCGCGCGCATCCATGCCGATTTCGCAAAACGACGCGTACTCGTTCAGCGTCCGCTGCGCGCCGATGTCCTCGTCAATCCAATTGAAATTGATGATTGCGCCCGTGACAGCGCTTTCAAACGCAAGCGTCAGGTCGGCCTCCTGCGTATTGGCCTCCATGGGCCACAGTTCCATGGACTTCACCCACAGCGTGACATCGTCAATCTGCGCTTTGCTGTCAACCGTGACCACGGGTATGCTCCCGTCCGCATAGGCCTCGGCATTGATACGGGCTTTCGCGGCAAGTTCGGCCTCTGCTTTACCTGCTTGGCTGACAGCGTCGTTTTTCAATTTCGACACCGTGCTGATATAAATGACCGTTGCGCACGCGCTCAACAGCAGCAGGATGGCCGCAATCAGTACAATCATTGCGCGCCGCTTGACGGCTTTGTGGCGGGGCTTTACGGCATTGCCAAGCTGATGCTTGCGTGTGCGGTATACCGTATGCTGCGGCGCTTGCCGCTGTTGCTGTACGGGTTCTGTTTCGACGCGCTCGGCATCCGCTGCCCGCAGGATGCGCTCAAGCAGCGCGTCCTCTCGCTCCAATGGCAGCCGCACCTTGTCAAAGGAGGTGACGAACCGTTGATCTTTCATGTTATTTGCCCTCCTTTAGCACGCGTTTTAGCAGGGATCTGCCGTCGTGAAGGTATCTCTAAACGGTCGGTTCGGTTTTGCCCAAGCAGTTTGCAATCTCCCTAACGGAGTAGCCCTCGTAATAATGCATATAGACGGCCGTTTTGTATTGATCGGGCAGGGCCATGACGCTTTGGAACAATTCATCCGTCACGATGGGCGCCGTCGCCCGTTGCAGCGCCGCATCGTCCATATCCACATGCCTGCGCCAGCCGCTTTTGAGGATGTTTTTGCAAACATTCCCCGCCGTTACAATCAGCCATGCCTTTTCGTGCTCCGCGGACGCAAACCGTGTTGTGTCCTTCATCAAGCGCAGAAAGGTTGTCTGCACGGCGTCCTCGGCATCGTGGCTGTTTCCGTGAAAGTACAGCGCGCATACGCGAAATACCGTCTGTATATTGCGTCGATAGATGGCCGCAATCTCCTCGTTCGTTCGCCATAAGGAACGCAAATCATCATCCTCCTTTGTGCCAAGTCGTTGTCGCTTATTTGGCCCTTCACTATCAATACAATGCAAGTCGGTGAAATCTATCATTTTTTGTAGTAATTATTTTATAATAGTATGTTATACTATTTTCATGAAAAAGCGAGTGGATATCAAAAAGCTTTTGTTCTGGGTGCTGCTGGTTTCTTTAATTGGGTCGATTGGCTTTGCTGCATACAAAGCGGCCGTGACGTCGCGCGTGGCGGAAACGGCAGTGCAGGGCGAGCGATTGCACAGCGATTATGTGCTGATGCTGGTGCAGTGCGCGCTGGGGCTGGTGGTGATGTTTTTGCCATCCATGCTGGAGCGGCGCTTTCGCATCACCGTGCCCAACGATATGTGCGTGATGTACTTTGTGTTTCTGTACTGCGCCATCTATCTTGGCGAGGTGCGCAGCTTTTACTACCTGATACCGTATTGGGATACCATGCTGCACGCCATGAGCGCCATGATGCTGGGGGCGCTCGGGTTTTCGCTTGTTTCCATACTCAACGACGCGCCCGTAACGCATGTGGATTTGAGCCCGCGGTTCGTTGCGCTGTTCGCGTTCTGCTTTGCGCTCACCGTCGGCGTGTTGTGGGAGATTTACGAGTTTACGTTTGACGGGCTGTTGCAGATGAACATGCAAAAGTTCCGTCTGGAGGACGGCACGGAGCTAATCGGGCATGCCGCGCTGACCGACACCATGAAGGATTTGATTACCGATGCGCTCGGCGCGCTGCTGATTTCCGTATGGGGCGGCCTGACCATCAAAAAGCGCAGGGCCGAGGGCGACCCGATCGACGAATCCGGTTTTTTACCAAACTGAATAACGGCATCGTTGCGTAACGCCATCGGCGGCATGTCGGTGGCGTTTTTTTATACCCCGAACCCTGCCCGGGACGGCAAAACCGATTCGACAGCGAACGAAGCGAAAAAGACTGCGCGAACCATCGGATGTGGGAGGCATCCATGCATATCGTAGGTTGAACGTGTCGCAAATCAGCAGACTGTCCGAAGGTTCGCGGACGCTTGAACTGTTTTTTTCGCGTGCGCCCGTCCGTATACTGTACGGGCAGGAGCGTGGAGAGAATGGGATTGCAGCCGGGGGCAGGGGAGACCGCAAAAAAGCATAAATTGGGGAAACTGCGCGCCTATGTGCTCCGAAGCGAGTTTATGTGGGAAATTTCGACATGCTTTGTCGGGCTGATCGCGGGGCGCGTGGTCATCATGAACGATGTTTCCCCGTTTGCTTCCGCGTTTGTGGCCGCCGTCTCCATGACAAGCATCAACGCGTTGTATGCATTCCTTGGCACGGCAGTCGGCTTGCTGTTTTTGACGGGAACCGTCCGCTATCCTGCATTCGCTGCGTGTACGCTTTACTACCTTTCGCATCTGATCTGGCGCAAAATCCGCCGCAACTGCGAGCGGTTTGAACGGTTGCTGCTGCTGTTGACGGTCAACGTAATATTACTGCCCATATTTTACTGTGACGGGCTGCAGATGGTGCTCAAGGGCTCCATTGCACTTTGTGCATCCGTATTGATGGCGCTGCTGATGCACAATGCCCTGCGCGCGCTGCGCACGCTCGAAAAGCGGCATGTGCTGACCGACGGCGAGCAGTTGTGCATGAGCGTCAGCTTTGGCGTGTTGCTGCTGGGGTTAACGGATATCTGTGCGTTCGGATTTTCGCTCAGCGTTGTGCTGTTGCTGCTGTTTGCCATGATTGCCGCCTATGCGCGCGGCAATGCGGGTGTGGCGGTTGCGGTGGCTATCTCGGTGATGCTGACCATTGGCGGCGATTTTTCGCTGAGCTTTGTGGGCGGCATCGCGGCCTGCGCGCTGTCGGGTGCGGCGCTTCGCTCGCTGGATACATTGGGCGTGCTGGGCGGGTTCATCGCATGCTGCCTGCTGGTCGGCACCTATGTGTTTACCGCGCCGCACACGATCAATCTCATCAACCTCGCCGTGGCGGGCGCGCTGTTTCTGGCCATCCCAAGGGAGCATACGCTGCGTCTGTGCGCGTTCATCGATGCAGGCAGGGAGCGCGAGCGGTTTGCGCAAAAGTCCGTGCTGCGCATGCGTTCCTGCACGGCCGATGAAATGCGCAGGACCGCTGCCGTTGTGCGCGAAATGGCATATATGTATCAGCCGATTGCCAAATCCGCCAACGAGCCAACCGACGCCTTTTTACAGTGGACGGCGCACGCTGCATATGGCGTGTGCGCGGACTGCTCGCTCAAAAAGATTTGCTGGAAGGATTGGACACGCGCCTCGCACGCCATCATGGCGCTGTTGAACGCTAAGGAGCGCGGCGACAAAACGCGCATGCACCTGCCTTTCGACCCCGCGTGCAAGCACATTTTGCAGATGGTCATGGCAGCCGAACAGGCAAAGAATCAGTATCTTGCTCAGCGCGCCATGCGGATACAGACCATGGGGCAAAACGCCTTCATCCACCGCCAGTTCACAGGCGTCAGCGAAATACTGGAATCCCTCTCGCGGCGCGTGATGCAGGATCGTTGGCTGGATGAGGATTTGGAAAAAACGGTGCTGTCGGGCCTGGACCGCCGCGGTTTCCGCGTATACGGGGCGGAGGCGACCTTTCCGCAGGGCAGGCTGGAGCTGCATGTGCGCGTGCCCATGGAGCAGCTATTGGAGGCGGAGCCGTTTGCGGAGGCCGTGAGCCTCATTCTTAGGCGTCCGATACGCATCCTGCATGCCGAGCCCGATGGCAAGCTCTGCACGTTGGTGATGGAGGAAGGGCAAAACCTGTCGGCCTCCATGGGAACGGCGGGAATTGCCATCAGTTCGGGCGGCGTCAGCGGCGACAGCGCGGGAGAACGGCGCATGGAATCGGGCCGTGTGCTGTATGCGCTCAGCGACGGCATGGGCGCAGGAGAGACAGCCAAGAATGAAAGCGACGCGGCACTGCGGCTGCTGTTTGACCTGTATGAAGCGGGGTTTTCACGGGATGTGGCGCTGGAAAGCGTCAATCGGCTGCTGTTGGGGCGGCAGGATGATATGTACGCCACGCTGGATGCGGTGCACATCGATCTCAGATCGGGAGAGGCGGAGTTTATGAAGTACGGCGCGCCGCCTTCCTACGTCTACCGAAACCAACGGCTGCACGCGGTCAAGGCGGAGGCGCTGCCTGCGGGCATCCTCAATGAGGCCGTCCCCGCCATTCTCAAGGCAAAGCTCAGGCGTGACGACGCGGTGGTTATGCTGTCGGACGGGGCGCTGGATGCGCTGGGCGACCGGGCGTACAACGCCATACAGGCCATACTCGCCACGGAACAAAACAGCCAGCAGGCGGCGCAGAAGCTGATGGAGGAGGCCAGCCAGACCCAGTACGAGGACGACATGACCGTGATGGTCATCCGCATTGCATAGCATGAAACTATCGATTGAGTTGTTTTTGATCGACAATATGCTCATGAACATCCTTGTGCTGCGACTGGCTTATGTGTTGACCTGCATGAAGCCAAGGTGGCTGCCAACGGTGGGAATGTCGCTGTTCGGGGCGGTGTACGCACTGCTTTCGATGGCCCGGTTGCCCGTGCTTTCCGCCGTTGTGCCCAAGTTGCTGCTGGGCGCTGCGATGGCATGGCCTCTGGCGGAATCCCTGCGGGATTATCCCAGGGCGGTCGTGAGACTGTACATTTCGGCATTTTTGATGGGCGGATGGATGTATGCGCTTTCCACGCTGCTTGGCGGCGGCATGTATGGCGGCGTGCTGGTTACCACAACCCCGATTCGCGTGTTCTTGCTGGCGGCATGCGGCTGCGCCATGCTGCCGAGGATTGTGCTGACCATGCTGCATGCGTTGAGAAAACGGGCGGGATTTGTGCGCATACGCATCCGTCTGGAGGATCGCATCCTCGAGCTGACCGCGCTGGTGGATACGGGTAATCTCCTATCGGAGCCGCTCAGCGGCAAGCCCGTAGTGGTGGTGCAGCCGGGGCTGCTGCCCGATATCGGCAATCGGCCCGTGCCGTATCGCACGGTCGGCGGCGGTGGCGTGATGATGGCGTTTGCGCCCAAGGCCATGTATGTGAAACAAAGAAATTGGCGCGCCGTGGACGGTATGGTGGCGGCTTCGGAAAATCCGATTGCAGCCGCCGACGCCATCATCGGCAGCGCCCTGTTAACGGAGGAAGGACGGCATGTGGTTGGAACAGATGCAAATGAAACTTCGGCGCTGGTATATCGCTTTGATCAGTCGGGATCAGGACGCGCTCTATTACATTCATTCAGGCGAGACGCTGCCTGCGCCGTTCCAGGCGCCCGAGGAGCAGATGTGGATCGAGCGCCTAACGCTCGGCAGCAAGGAGGCCAAGAACGCGCTGATTGAGCACAATCTGCGCCTTGTGGTCTACATTGCGCGCAAGTTTGAAAACACGGGCGTGGGCGTGGAGGATTTGATCTCTATCGGCACCATCGGCCTGATCAAGGCGGTGAACACGTTTGATGCGAGCAAGCGCATCAAGCTGGCAACCTATGCCTCGCGCTGCATCGAAAACGAAATCCTCATGCACCTTCGCCGCACCAGCCGCCTGAAGCTGGAGGTGTCGTTCGACGAACCGCTCAACGTCGATTGGGACGGAAACGAGCTGCTATTAAGCGATATCCTGGGCACCGATAACGATATTGTCGGGCGCGATTTGGATGACGAGGTCGATCGCGAGCTATTGCAGGCGGCGCTTGTGCGGCTGACACCCAGGGAAAAGCGCATCGTCGAGCTTTGGGCTCAATAACCAGCCGGAGTGTACGCAAAAGCAGGTGGCCGATATGCTGGGCATTTCACAAAGCTACATCAGCCGTTTGGAAAAGCGGATCATCAAGCGCCTGCAGCGGGATATTCTACGCATGCTGTAAAGAGGCGCGACGAAAAAAGTATTCAAAAAATGCAGTATTCTGTGGAATAAGGTATTGCAATCGGCGGAATAATCATATATAATACGCCCAATAAAAGCTATGCAGAGGCGCGGCCAACATCAGTACATCCCGTCAAACCGTCGGATAACGGGGGATGGAAAGGGAAGGCCGCCGAGAGATCGGCAGGATATCCGTTTTGCCGAGGCTCGGGACGTCGGAGAAAATCCGCCGTACTGTCACATTGTTGTGGAGCGCTGCGAAAACTGTCTGCTGAGGGATCAGCTATGGTTGTTTGCAGCCGTAGCTGATTTTTGTTTGGGAGGGAAATATGGTACGGAGTAAGAGCAAGGGCACAAGGCTTGTGCAGATTCTGGCGATTGTCGTGGTGCTGCTCATCGTTGCGGCAGGCGCCGTTTACACGTTCTCGGGCAGCCACGAGGGCGGCATGTACGCGACATTTTGGTCGCTGGTACCGCCGATCATTGCCATCATGCTGGCGCTGATTACCAAGGAGGTGTATTCCTCCCTGTTTATCGGCATCCTGGTCGGCGCACTGTTTCAGGGCGCGTTTCATCTGGAAGGAGCCTTCAACGCCATCCTCAACGATTGCCTGATCGGCTCGTTGACGGACTCCTGGAACGTCGGCATCCTGGTGTTTCTGGTTGCACTGGGGATTCTTGTGCAGTTGATCAACCGCTCGGGCGGTTCCTCCGCCTACGGGCGTTGGGCGGGCGCACGCATCCGCAACCGCAGGGGCGCTTTGGGCGCGACGTTTGGCATGGGGCTGTTGATTTTTGTGGACGATTACTTCAACTGCATGACCGTCGGCAACGTCATGCGGCCCGTGACGGACAAGTTCCGCATCTCGCGCGAAAAGCTTGCGTACATCATCGATTCCACCGCGGCGCCCGTTTGCATGATTGCGCCGATTTCAAGCTGGGCGGCAGCCGTCAGCGGCGTGGTGGAGGGAACCAACGGCATCACCTTGTTCATTCAGGCAATCCCCTACAACTTCTATTCTTTGATGACCATCCTGATGGTTGCGTTTATCATTGTGGCCGATTTCGATTTCGGCCCCATGCTCTCCCTTGAGCGAAATGCCAAGGAAAACGGCGTTCTCGACACGGATGCGCAGGATACTGCCAAGCAGGATATCGGGCACGCGGGCGGCAAGGTGATCGATCTGGTGTTGCCCGTGGTGCTGTTGATTGTGTGCTGCATCCTCGGCATGCTCTACAATGGCGGCGCGTTTGAGGGTGTGAGCATTATCGATGCGTTTGCCAACTGCGTTGCATCCGTCGGGCTGTCGCTTGGCGCGATGATTGCATTGATCATCACCATCGTGTACTATCTGCTGCGTGGCACGCTTTCCTTCAAGGAATCCATGGAATGTGTTCCCGAGGGCTTCAAGGCTATGGTGCCCGCAATCCTGATCCTGACGTTTGCGTGGGGCTTGAAGGCCACTACGGGGATGCTGGGCGCGGATGAGTACGTCTCCACCATCGTCAAGGGCGGTGCAACAGGCTTTAGCGCCATGCTTCCCGCCATCATATTCCTGATTGCGGTTGGTCTCTCGTTTGCCACGGGCACCAGCTGGGGCACGTTTGGCATACTCATTCCCATCGTGGTTGGCGTACTTCCGAATGCAGGCAGCATGCTGGTTTTGTCCATCTCCGCATGCCTGGCCGGCGCGGTCTGCGGCGATCACTGCTCGCCCATCTCCGATACGACCATTATGGCGTCGGCGGGCGCGGCGTGCGATCACGTCAAGCACGTTTCCACGCAGTTGCCGTATGCCATGCTTGTGGCGGGCGTCAGCTTTGTCGGCTATGTGATTGCGGGCGTGCTGTCCATGCTGTCGGTCAATCTCATTATCGCGCTGCCCATCACAACCGTGCTGATGCTTGCGGTGCTCATCGTGCTCAAGCTTCTGGCAAAGAGAAAGGCGGCATAATCGCTGTTTACGTCAATACACAACAAAGCCCGTGCAAAAACGCACGGGCTTTCTGCGTCTGCCAATGCGCTGCTGTTACTCGTAAAACTCCATGACTCTGCGCAGCGTCGGGTTCTCGGGCTGGTTTACATACTCCTCCAGCGGGCAGCTCTTGGGCGGATCGGCGGCCAGATCGATCACCGCGTTTGCAGAAAAGCTGTACACATGGTTGCCGCCGACTACCAAATGATCGGGCAGCAGCACGCCAATAGCCTCCAGCGCCGCTTTCACGGCCGCGGTTACATCCGCATCCGCTTCCGATGGCGTTGGATTGCCTGAAGGATGGTTGTGCATCAGGAATACGCTGTGCGCATGGCGCAACAGGGCGGATTCAGCCACGGTTCTGGGGTAGACGTGCGCTTCCGCAACGGAACCGCGCTGCATGGTTTCGCAGCAGATCAACTCCTTGCGGCTGTTGACAAACGCGGCCATGACGGTTTCGTTGCCAAAGGCATGTAGCTGTAAGTAGGCATACTGCGCGGCGGACAGCGGCGACGCCATCTGTATGCGGCCGTGGGTGTTGCGGATGCGGTTGAGCGCAATGCGCTTCACCAAATCGCCCTGCATGCTCAAAAATATTGCCGCGCTTTCGCCGATGCCATGCACCTGCATCAACCGGCGGGTATCGGCATTGATGATGTTTTCCAGCGTGCCAAAACGGTCGATCAAAGCGTGCGCAAGCTCGTTGGTATCGCGGCGCGGCAGGGCGTATGTCAGCAACAGCTCCAAAAACTGATAGTCGAGCATGCCCTCATCGCGCTGCGCCAGGTAGCGCGCACGCAAACGGCTTCGATGTCCTTCGTGTGGGGAATCCGTCATGGAATCATACCTTTCGGGCGATTGTGATGCATTCGGAAAAGTTCTACATCACTTTAACAGGTTTTGACTGCCTTGGCAAGCGATCGGGCAGCCTTGACACCAACTCGGCAAGATGGTAAGGTTTGTATAGCGAATAGTTGGAGGATGAAGTATGATTATCATTGCAGGCGCAACAGGCTACATCGGAAAGTACCTATCCATTGCATTGCACAACAGTGGCAGGGAGGTTTTGGCGCTTGGCCGCAACGAACAATCCGCCAAGTTTCTGACCGATCAGGGCGTTCCTTTTTTGCGTTTTGACCTGCTCAACGATGACGATTACGCAAAGCTGCCCACAGAAAACATTGAAGCCATCGTCAACCTGGCCGTCTGCCTTCCCGAGCATGAGGTGCCCATGCAGGCTTTTTTTGACGTCAATACGGTTGGCAACTTTAAGCTGTTGGAGTTTGCGCGCGCGCACAACGTCACGCGCTATATCATGGCCAGCTCCCACAAGGTCTATTGGGATATCTACCAGGGCGATGTGCCGATCAAAGAGGATCAGCTCCCCAGCTTCATCGGCCCCGATTCCCCGTACGTCATCTCCAAAATCTGCGCGGAGAATTTCCTGCAATACTTTACCAAGGACTTTGGCATGGATTGCATCGTCATCCGCCTCACGGGCGTGCATGGCTACGGCGCGTTGATGGGGTTTTTGGAGGCGGATGGCAGCTATAAGCGTACCGCCATCGAGGTCTTCATCGAAAAGGCCATCAAGGGCGAACCCATCGAGGTTTGGGGCGATACATCCATCAAGCGCGATCATGTATATATCAAGGACGTCATCGATGCGTTTACCGCCGCCATCGACGCGCCCAAGGGCACGCACGGCATCTATCATGTGGCAAGCGGCGTAGGCCACAGTCAACTGGACGATGCAAGGGCGGTCGCCAAAGCGTTTGCGGGCGAAAACGGCGAAAGCGAGATCATCCTGCGGCCCGATAAGCCCAGCCTCAGGCGCGGATATGTGTACAGCATCGAAAAGATGGAGCGCGACATGGGCTGGAAGCCCAAGTATGCCGATTTGGACGTGCTGTTTGCCGATTACTGCGAGGAATGGAAGAAGAAGCGTTTCCGCAGCCATCACTACATCAAGCCGTCCGATAAGCCCATCAGCTTTGAGTGATCGATAGGAATACAATTGCCCCGCGCCATGACGCGGGGCAATTTATATTCTGCTTACTTGGTTGCTTCGTCCTGCTTCCAGCCCCAAATGTAATAGGGGGCCTTGTCGCCCGTGTTGAACAGCAGATCCAGCACAGTCACATACGGATCGAACGGGCGGTAGAGCTGACGGTAGGGAGGATAGTCGTATTCCATGTACTCCACCTCGATGCCCGCCTCGTCAAAGAGCTCCTGCTTCATGTATTCGCCCGCTTTGGGCCCGTTGATGAGCTTGTTGCAGCCAAGCGTCTGGCAGAGCTGAATAATCTTTTCGCCCGCCTTTGTGCCCTTGTACCCATAGTCCGAGGAGCGTACAAACTCCGCCTGAATGCCCAGCGCATCGCAGAGGCGCCCGGTGGTGTATTCATTCAGCTCCGATAGCCTGGTCCACTGATGCTGAACATAAAACTCCTCCAGCAGATACGCGTAGTCCTTGAAGAACGGCGCCTTGGCGTACGTCAGCGACAACGTGCGGTAGTGCTTTTTCTGCCAATCCTCATTGGGGTTGATCTCGGCGTCGCAGATATTCTGCTCACGGCGATCCTTGGTAATCACAGGCACGCTCAGCCAGACGGGGCCGTTGGCGGTGGGGATGCGGTTGCGGCTCTCCCAGTTCTTGGTAACGTACTGTACATCGTCATAGAATACGAACACGTCGGAACGGTGAATCATGTCAAACAACCCCTTCCAGGGGATGTAAAACGGCTGCATCATGGATACGACTTTCATGCTGATGGTTCCTTTCCTGCGCACGGCCGGGTGAGGATCGCGTTGCAGTAAAGTGCACACACGAGCCAACACTGCTAAGGCCTTATAACAAAATAGCGCAGAAACCGCACGAATGCAAGGGTTAATTGTTTGGATTCGCTTATCGGCGCGTTGGTTTTCCCGTTTCGCAGAATTCGCATGCAATCGGGAGCGAAATCTGTTATACTAACAATATAAAGTATCGGGAGAGGAGAACAATGCAAATTCATGGAGCAAAGGTTCAAAGCGCAGCATTTGGCAGCGGCGTCATCACCGAGCAGTCGGAGTCCACGGTAACCATCGACTTCAACGGCGTTGAAAAAAAGTTTCTGTACCCATTCGGCTTTGAAAAGCATCTGGTAGCGGAGGATCCCGCCATTCAGGAAGTCATCAATTCGGAAATTGCATCTGCGGAGGCAAAGATTGCACGTCGGCAACGTTTTGAGAAGCATCATGCCATGCTAAAGGCGGCTCAACTGGACGCAAAGACAACCAAAAGCAGCCGCAAAAAATAAGCGTCACACGATTTTGATGAAACCCATGCGCACACGGTAATACGAACCATCGATTTTTTCGATATGGCGTTATGCGTCGTATCTGATCATCTATGTTATCATATGCTGTTTTTGCTGTAGACAACATAAGAGCGGACAGAATATCGTTTCTGCCCGCTCGTTTGATGCTTGTAGGTTTAATTGCTGCTACTATGCCATCAGCACATGATAGCGCCTGCGGATGTTCATCAGGTTGGACTTGTCCCTGCTGTTGACCAGCGTGCAGGCAAGGCCCGTGCGGCCCGCTCTGCCCGTGCGCCCGATGCGGTGCAAGTAATACTCGGGCTTATCGGGCACATCGTAGTTGATGACCAGGTCGATATCGCGCACATCCAGGCCTCTGGCGGCAACATCGGTGGCGACGATGACGCGGTTGGTTCCGTCGCGGAAGGTTTCCATCACGCGGTCGCGCTGGCCCTGAGAAAGATCCCCGTGCAGACAGGCTGTTTTTGTGCCGTTGTCGTTAAGCTGCTGAGTCACGTTTTTGACACGGCGCCTTGTGTTGCAGAAAATCAGCGTCAAGCGCGGCGCGGCTTCCTTCATCATCAGCTTGACGGCGGACAGCTTGGCGTTGTCCTCCAGCTTGATGCACATCTGGCGGACGGTCTTGGTGGGCTCGTTGCTGTCCTCAATCTGGACGCGGACGGGGTTATGCAAAAACTGCTTCGAGACGGCGTCGATGGCGGGACTCATGGAAGCGGAGAACAGCATCGTCTGATGCTCGCCTTCCACATAGGCAAGGATCTGCTTGATATCGGGCAGGAACCCGAAATCCAGCATCTCATCCGCCTCATCCAGCACAACGCACTTGGTGTGGTTGAGCTTGATGACGTTTCTGCCCAGCAAATCCATCACGCGGCCGGGAGTGCCGACGATGATCTGTGCGCCAGCGCGCAGCGCACGAATTTGGATGTTGGCCGACTGACCGCCGTATACGCTGACAATACGCAGCTTTTTGGCGGCGGACAGGGCACGGAACACCTCGCTGATCTGCATGGCCAGTTCCCGGGTGGGGCAGAGCACAAGCACCTGCGTGCGGCGGTTGTCCGCAAACACCTTTTCAATGATGGGGATGGCAAACGCGGCGGTTTTACCCGTTCCCGTCTGCGCAATGCCGATCATGTCCCTGCCTTCCAGCAGGGTTGTCAGGGTCTGTTCCTGAATGGGGGTAGGCGTGGTGTAGCCTGCGGTGGTCAAGGTTTCGCGCATCGACGCGGAGAGTTGGTCTTGGTAGGTCATGTATCTGTTCTTTCTGTTCCATCGTTCCATAAAAATAGACCGTGCAAACAAATGTGCACAGTCCGTTGGATTTGCGCATCTTTAGTCTGTTTGCTATCCCATGGCGGAGGCGGAACGCTCCGCTGCATATGGCGGCTTGGAATTTTCCGCCTATGCGTACCCTCAATGCAACAGTCTAAAGAGTCCGTGGATTCTATATCGGTTCATCGGTTCCCCGATGATGAAGCATGACAATACTGTGGCACTATAACACAACCAAACAGAAAAGTAAAGCAAAATCGTATCAACGCGCCGCTTGTGCGCACGGCTGCTGCTGATGTATAATAATATGAAAATCGCTCGGAGGCATTCACATGACTATTTTGGAGCAGGCACAAGCGGCAAAACAGGCTTCCCGCAAGCTCGCAACATTGGGCACGCCGATCAAAAACGCTGCGCTCATGCACATGGCGGAAAGCTTGCTGCACAACGCAGCGCGCATATTGGCCGAGAATGCCGCGGATCTGACTGCCGCCAAACAGGCGGGGCGCAACGATGCGTTTTGCGATCGGCTGGCGTTGAACGAGAAGCGCCTCGGCTCCATGGCAGACGGGCTAAGAAAAGTGGCTGCCCTGCCCGATCCCATCGGCGCCGCCGACAATACGGTCAAGCGGCCCAACGGCCTGAGCATCGAAAAGCGCCGCGTGCCGCTTGGGGTCATCGGCATCATCTACGAAGCGCGGCCGAATGTGACGGCGGACGCCATCGGCCTTTGCCTGAAATCGGGCAATGCCTGCATGCTGCGCGGCGGCTCGGAGTCCATCCGTTCCAACATCGCCATTGCGGATTGTCTTGCCAACGCTGCCTATGAGGCAGGCGTGCCGCAGGGCAGCATTCAGTTGATACAGGATGTCGGCAGGGAATCCGCCACCACGCTCATGCACCTCAACGGCTATCTGGATGTGCTCATTCCGCGCGGTGGCAGCGGGCTCATCCGAGCCGTCGTGGAGCAATCGAGCGTGCCCGTCATTGAAACGGGCGTTGGCGTATGCCATGCGTATGTGGACCTTGGCGCAGATATCAACATGGCGGCTGCTATCGTCACCAACGCCAAATGCACCCGTCCCTCGGTATGCAATGCCTTGGAAACGCTGCTGGTGCACCGTGAAATGGCACAAACCGCACTGCCCGTGATTGCAGATTCCCTGCGGTCGTTTCATACCGAGCTGCGCTGCGATGCAGAAGCGCAGCGGATTCTGCCCGATTCCGTTGCGGCGGCGGAGGAGGATTGGTCTGCCGAATACGGGGACTACATCCTGTCCGTCAAGGTGGTCGGCGGCATTGACGAGGCCATCGCGCACATCAACCGCTACGGTTCGGGACACAGCGATACCATCGTTACCAACGATTATGCTCATGCCGAGCAATTCCTCAACGAGGTGGATTCCGCAGCCGTGTATGTCAATGCGTCCACGCGCTTTACCGATGGCGAGGAGTTTGGCCTTGGCGCGGAAATCGGCATCAGCACGCAAAAACTGCACGCGCGCGGCCCCATGGGGCTAAACGAGCTGACCAGCGTGAAATACGCCGTCCGCGGCAGCGGTCAAATACGATAGAAGAGGTGCCCATGGCCATACGATTGATTGCGCTGGATATTGACGGCACTTTGACCAATACGCCAAACGAGATCAGCAGCGAGAACCTGCTGGCAATCCGCCGCGCAGAGGAGGCGGGGGTGATTGTTACGGTTGCCACGGGGCGCGGCTGTTGTGCAACCCGCCGCATCTGGTCGCTGATGAATCTGAAAAACTACGCCATACAGTTTGGCGGCGCATGGATTGTCGATACGCGCGATGAAAGCACGCTGTATATGGACGCCCTGTCGCACGAGATTGTGCAGCATGTGCTGCGCTATGCCGATGAACTGGGCCAATGCGCCCTGATCTACCAGGGCGATACGGTGTTTTGCAAGACCGCGCATCCGTTTGCGCTCCGATATACCCAACGTGGCGGCATGCCCTTTGTGGTGGAACCCGATATCTGTAACCGCGTGTTCCATGGCGTGCCCAAGGTGCTGGTGTACGCCGACCCATCCGAGGAGGACGCCATCCGCGCAAAGATCACAGCGCATCTGGATGGGCTGGCTTCGGTATCACGTTCCTCGCCCGGTTTTATTGAGATCAACGGGCTCTCGGCCAACAAGGGCCATGCGCTCAGCATTCTGGCTAAGCATCTTGGCATTGCGCAGCGGGAAACGGCGGCGCTGGGCGACAGCTATCTGGACATGCCCATGATGCAGTGGGCGGGCATTGGCGCGTGCGTCAGCGATGGGGTGGAGGACGCCAAGGCAGTTGCTGACGTCATCATTCCGCCATGCGACGAAAACGGCGTAGCGCATTTTATCGAACGGTACGTTTTGGGATAGGGAGTGGCTATGACGCATACGATTGGCATCGATATTGGCGGTACAAACATCAGCGGCGGGATTCTTACCGATAAAGCGGAGCTCATTTGCAAGCGCTTCGTCGCCTATCCCGGCGCCGACAGGCCGACGGAATCCGTCAGCGCCGTTGCGGCGCTCATTACGGACCTGTTACAGGATGCGCAGCTATCGGTGCAGGATCTGCACAGTATCGGCCTTGCGGTGCCCGGCAGTATCGATTATCGCACGCAGCACGTCATAGACGCATTCAACCTGGGCTATCACCGGTTCCCGATTGTGGAGCTGCTGCACCGTTATTTCCCAAGGCTTGCAATCTATATGGAAAACGACGCCAACGCCGCGGCGCTTGGCGAATACTACTGCGGCGCGTTCAAGGGCTTCTCCTGCGGACTGCTGGTGACGCTCGGCACGGGCGTGGGTGCGGGCCTGATCCTAAACGATACGTTGTTTATCGGCGGCATGCAGAGCGGGTTTGAATTCGGGCACATGATTCTTGTCAACGGCGGCGAGCACTGCTCCTGCGGCAACGACGGCTGTCTGGAAGCCTACTGCTCGGCGACGGCCTTGATCCGCGACGGGCAACGCGCGGCCCGGGCACACCCCGAAAGCAGGCTCAACCGCACGGATGGCGCACGGTTTGACGGCAAATGGGTGATTACCTGCGCGCAATCGGGCGATGCGGCGGCAAAGGATGTGTTTGATCGGTATATCCAAAACCTGGGCGCAGCGCTGACCAGCGCCATCAATGTGCTCGACCCACAGGTGATTGCCATCGGCGGCGGCGTCAGCAATGCGGGCGACTTTCTGCTCAAGCCCTTGTCTGACTATGTGGATGCGCATGCCTTCTTTGATCCGCATGCAGCCATCGTGAAAGCCACGCTTGGCAACGATGCGGGCATCGTGGGCGCGGCCATGCTACACGCGCACAGAGGGCGCTGAATCGGCTTTATAACAAACGGAAAATAGGCATATAAAAAGGAGCCAATTGCTTGGCTCCTTACTCTCCGTCCTGCTGTCTTTCCGCTGGTGCCCTTTCCAACGGAAAGTATGGAATGATGGTACTAACTAGTTCGTTTTACGCAATTTAAGGAGGAAATCGGTAATGAAAAAACGAACAGCCGGACGGAAACCTTTGTATGGATAGAGTATAGCACGTCAAAACCGTTTATGCAAGCAGGAATATGAAACAAATTTGTCATTTTTCCCGATTATTTGTGAATAATGGGGTGTAATCGAGCGTTGCTGACGATTTGTGCTGCATCAGGATGTTAGAAAACCCTGCGTCCAGCGCATAGGTCAGGATACGATCGTATTCGCGATCGGTCAATTTGCGGTTGAGCGGCGGCGTCAAAGTGCGCTCCGTCGGCGTGTACTGGCGCATGATGGACAGGTGGAGGCTCTTGGGAAACGCATCCGACAGGTAGTCAATCACGCGGCGAGAATCATCGAGGCAGTTTGGCAGCACCAGATGCCGCACCAGCATGCCGCGTTGCGCAAGCCCGTTATCGTCAAGCTGCAGTGTGCCGACCTGCCGATACATTTCCTCCAGCGCAGGCGCGGCAAACGCAAAATAGTTCTCCACCATAGAGAATGCTTTGCTTAGCACGGGGGAGACGTATTTCAAATCGGGCAGGTATACATCGATCAGCCCCGTCAGTGCGCGGACTGCCTCCACGCGTTCGTAGCCGCCCGTGTTGTAGACGATGGGAATGGTTAAGCCGAGTTCCCTTGCCTTTCGGATGGCCTTTCGCAGCGCGATCAGATGCGGCGTTGGCGTCACCAGATTGATGTTGTGCGCGCCGAGCGATTGGAGCTCCAGCATAAGCTCCGCCAGCTCGGAAGCGGTGTAATCGGTTCCAACCGCGCCGCTTTGCAACGCATGGTTCTGGCAGAACACGCAGCCAAGATTGCAGCCCGAAAAGAAAACGGCACCCGAACCCACGGTGCCGCTGATGCATGGCTCCTCCCAGTGATGCAGCATGTGCTTGGCCACGCGCGCAAGCATGCCGACGCCGCAATCGCCAACACTGTTTGCGCGGTCGGTATTGCACATGCGCGGGCAGAGATTGCAGTGCATCAGAACACGCGCCTGCCGTTGACAAAGTTGCGCGTCCAATAGGAGGTGGTGATGTTGCTGATAATCACCTTGCCGGAGCTGGACGATGCGTGGATGAACTTGCTGCCGCCCAGATAGATGCCCGTATGGCTGACGCGCGACGAGGTATCGTTTTTAAAGAACACCAGATCGCCCGCCGACAGCTCGGAGGCCGAGGAGATGTTCGACCAGCGGCTGTTGGAGGAAAAGCCCGATGCACTGTAACGGCTGACGCTTACGCCGCAGGTGCGCAGGCAGTAGTACACAAAGCCCGAGCAGTCAAAGCCCTTCTGCGGGCTTTCCTGCGACCAGTTATAGGGATAACCCTTCAGCGAGTTGGCAACGGACAGCAGTCCGCTGACGCTGTAAGAGGCACTGTAGCTGGGGGTGCCGAGGCCGCTGTCGCCACTGTTGTTATCGTTGCTGACGCTGCCCGCATCCGAAACGGGAGAGGACGTTTTACCCGACGAGGAGGACGGCCGCTTGGTAGGTTTCGGCGTGGGCTTCGGGGTGGGCGTCGGGTCGATCTTCGGGCGCGCGCTCGGAGAGTATAGTAAATCCCGATCCTCAACATGGAATACCGCGTCCACGGCAAGGCCGTTTTTCTTTTGAAATGCCGACAGCGCGGATTCGCTGGCGGTTCCGTAATAGCCGCTGATTTTACCGTTGTAGTAGCCAAGCTCCGTCAGGCGCGCCTGCATGCGCTCCACGTCGACGCCGCTGTCGCCCAGCTTGATTTCGTACGGCATGGCCTCCGTGCTAAAGAGGCTTTCCTGTAGCTGACTGTCTGCAACGCCGTTCATATCCGCTTGAATCGTCCGCTGGAACAGCGAAACCGCAACGGCGGTGGCGTCGTTGTATTTGGTGGACGGCTCGTCGGAATCCAGATACCCAAGCTCCATCAGGCGCGATTGCAATTGCTGCACGCTTGGGTAGTCATCGTTCTGCTGAAGCTGCGAATAGGCGGAAACATGCAGCTTTTCGGTCGGCTGCGGGGTGGCGGATATCGCTTCCGCCTCGTCCACCGCTGCGGAGGGCTGATAGGGCACGGGCGTGGGCGAAGGGGTGGAGGGCACATATTGCCTGGTCATGATGTATACGGCATTGGCGCCGGAAAACCTGGCAAGCGCCAGAGGCACCAATATGAAAGCAAAAACAGCCACCGCAACGCAAGTAATCACCCATGTGCGCGCGCGGGTGCTGAAAAGCGGATGATCCTTTTTGGATGCGGGCGGCAGATATGCCTGCTGATCGTTCTTTTTCTTTGACATAGCGCCTCCATGATGTAACTTATTGATGATTATACAGGAGTAAGACATCGTAAGTTTGAACAATTTAAGAATTTACCGTAAATTTGACAATAGTTCTCCGATGCTTTTGCAAAGCGACGGCTCGTATGCTAGAATAGTATGGATTATAAGGAGATACTATGGCCGTTTTAAGAGCGCAGAAGCTGACCAAAAGCTTCGGCGAAAACACGATATTTTCCGACCTGAACTTTGAGGTGTTCGAAAGAGACCACGTTGGCCTCGTCGGCATCAACGGATGCGGCAAAACCACGTTGATGCGCATTCTGGCGGGCGTGGAATCTGTTGAGGATGGCATGCTGCACAGGGGGAAGGGCGTGCGCGTTGCCATGCTCGACCAATCGCCCGTGTGGAAGCCGCATGCTACGCTGTATGATTCGGTGCTGGATGTGTTTGCGGAGCTTATGCGCACGGAGGCGGATCTTGCCGAACTTGCGGAGCGCATCAATCGTGCGGACGAGGCCGAAATCCCCGCGCTGGTGCAGCGGCAGGCGTTGCTCAACGAGCAATACGAACAGCAGGGCGGCTTTACCTACAAAAGCCGCACACGCGCTGCACTGCTGGGACTGGGCTTTACCGATGAGCAGCTTCAATCCGAAATTGCTCACATGAGCGGCGGGCAGATGCGCAAGGCGGAGCTTGCGCGCATCCTCCTTTCGGAGGCCGATTTGCTGCTGCTGGACGAGCCGACCAACCACCTTGACATTCCGTCGATGGAATGGCTGGAAGCGTACCTGACCGCGTTTCGCGGCGCGTACATCGTCATTTCGCACGATCGGTACTTTCTGGATCATGTGTGCACGCGCATACTGGAGATCGAGAACAAATCCCTGCATGCGTTCAGCGGTAACTACTCAAGCTATGTCGAGCACAAGATGGACGAACGCGCCTTTACCCGGCGGCGCTACGAAAACGCGCTCAGGGAGATCAAACGCATCGAGGGCGTCATTGAGCAGCAGC
>CAZRIT010000002.1:68391-83058 GCA_964600225.1 uncultured Oscillospiraceae bacterium
GGTGGAACCAGGCGCGCAATTATGTGACCATCGCCAGCAAGCAAAAACAGATCGAGCGCATGAAAACCGCGCTGGTGAAACCCGAGGAATCGCCCGATGCAATCCGCTTTCGTTTAAAGGCGAAGGAGCTGACGTGCAACGATGTGGTCGTCTGCACGAACCTGCAAAAACGCTTTGGCGAGAAGGTGCTGTTTTCGGATCTGAATCTGCTGATTCACAACGGTGAACGCGTCTGCATCATCGGCGAGAACGGCTGCGGGAAAACGACCTTGTTTCGCATCCTGATGTCCAAGATGGAGCCTGATGGCGGTGCGTTTCGGCTGGGGCCGAACGTGGAGATCGGCTATTTTGAGCAAAGCACCGTGCAGACGAGCTGCACTGACACCGTTTTGGAATACCTGCAAAATGCGTTCCCTCGGCTGGATACGACCGAGATACGCAACTACCTTGGCACATTCCTGTTCCACGGCGACGATGTATTCAAGCGCATGAACACGCTGTCGGGCGGCGAACACGCACGCGTACAGCTTCTGATTCTGATGCTCAACGGCAACAACGTGCTGTTTTTGGACGAGCCGACCAACCATCTGGATATTCCTTCCTGCGAGGCGCTTGAAAACGCGCTGGTTGCCTATGGCGGCACCATGCTGATTGTCACACATGATCGATATCTGGCTAACCGCCTGGCGGATCGCATGCTTTTGATGGATGGCAACGGCGTGCGCGCGTTTGAAGGCGATTGGGATACCTACAAGCAGGCGCTTGCGGAAAAGAAGGCCGCGTCCGCCGAGCTATCGGAAAAGCCTGTTCCAAAGAACGGCTACACGCTTTCCAAAGAATACCGCGCGATGCTGACAAAGGCGCGCACTGCCGTCAGTCGTGCCGAAAAAACCATTTCAGAGCTGGAAGCACAGCGAGACGCCTTGGAGCAGGAGATGGCCGATTGCGCAGGGTCTGCCGATTATACGGCCGTCAACGCCCTGTACGAGCGCATCGGGGCCGTGCGCGCTGAGCTGGACAGCGCCTACGAGGCATGGGAGCACTGCCAATCAGAATATGAGCGGCTTCAGCGGGAGGAAGCATGAATCTGTTTCCGCGCTTTTCCATCGGCTTTCGTTTTTCATTGGCGCAGCAGCCGCGGCTTTCCGCCTCCGATTGCTGGCGCATTCTGCTTTCCCGCATTCCCGCAAGCATCGTGGTTGGTGCAAGCTTGCACGCATGCTTGGATGACCGCCGTCAACTGCCCGAGGATGCGTACATTTGCGCCATGGGCGATCTATCGCTTGCTTCGGGCAAGCTGTTGTGTGCGCATTGCATCCACGATGCCGTGCTGCATTCCTACCTGACGCAGTATCGGCCGATCATCCAAAATAACGAGATGCTGTCGCTCGGTCGGGAAAACTATACGGATATCGGCGTCGTTGCGACGGACGGATCGGTAGCAGGCTGCGCAGCGGAGACGGTTGGACTGCGGTTTTGCGCCGAGTACGCTGTGGCTGACGCAGCAAAACGTGGTCGCATCCTGCTCGTTTCCGAGCCGTGCCGTCAGCCACAGACGAAACCCGATGTTGGCCGAGCCTTTTTGCGCTCGCTCGGCGGGCAAGAGAAGTTTGGTCGGATCGATCGCTTTTTCCTGCCGCTTTCGGGCGTTGGCCTCACGGATGCGCTCATCATGGCGTACAACGGGCGCTATGCAAGCACAACGCTTCCAAACAGCGGAAGGCAATTGGTTTACGGCGTGCTGCCGAATCGGACGGCGCTGCTGGACGGCGTCGGCGTGGATGCGGAGGCACTTGCAGCCATGCGGGAAGCGGTTTGCCTGCAGGGCTATCGAAACGTCGCCGTGACAACCACGGATGCGACGGACCCGCTGTGCCAAGCCCTGCTCGCGCTGTTGCAGCAACAATCGAGCGGCTGTCAAACGGTCGTTGTTGCAACGGAGGCGGGCGCGCAACACACGCCCCATGTGTGCGCACTGATGGAGGCGTGCAGGGAGGCGTCGCTGCACGCCGTTTTGGCGATGCGGCATGAAAACGCAGCGTTCGATCTTTATAACGTGACATCGGGTGATACACACGCTTTTGATAATCCGAAGGATGCGGCGTTGTACATTGCAAACGGCAATGTCGGGCGCCGCAATCCATCTTGAAGGAGGAACAGCACGCATGAGAATGGTGGATATCATTGAACGTAAGGCGCTAGGGCAGGAGCTGACCAAGGAGGAGATCGCCTATTTTGTTGACGGCTATGTGCATGGCGACATTCCCGATTATCAGGCGGCGGCATTTCTGATGGCGATTCGGCAGCGCGATATGTCCGCGCGCGAAGCGGCCGATTTAACCGATGCCATGATGCATTCGGGCGATACGGTGGATTTGAGCGACCTGCCGGGCATCAAGGTGGACAAGCATTCCTCGGGCGGCGTGGGCGATACCACAACGCTGGTGGTCGGCCCGCTGGTCGCCGCGTGCGGCGGCACGGTTGCCAAGATGTCGGGCCGCGGGCTGGCATTTTCGGGCGGCACGCTCGATAAACTCGAAGCGATACCGCATGTGCAGGTGGAGCAGCCCATTGAGCGCTTTAAGCAGATTGTGCTGAAAAACGGCGTAGCAGTGATCGGCCAGTCGGCCAACCTTGTGCCTGCCGATAAAAAGATGTATGCGCTGCGCGATGTGACGGCCACGGTGCAGAGCGTACCGCTGATTGCCTCCAGCATCATGAGCAAAAAGCTTGCCGCGGGCGCGGACTCCATCGTACTGGACGTCAAGGTCGGCACGGGTGCGTTTATGAAAACCGTGGACGACGCCAAACGGCTGGCCAGGCTCATGACAGGCATCGGCAAGCACCTCAACCGCAGCGTGGTCGCCGTGATTACGGATATGAACCAACCGCTCGGCATGGCGATTGGCAATGCGCTGGAAATGCGCGAGGCCGTACAACTGTTGCTTGGCAAGATTCCGCCCTCCGATCCGCTGTATCGGGTCTGTATGCTGTTGGCTGGCGAGATGCTGATGCTTTCCAACCTGGCGGATTCGCAGGAACAGGCGGAGGCCATGCTGACCGAAGCCATCGTTTCGGGCCGCGGGATGGAAAAGCTCATCGGCATGGTGCAGGGGCTTGGCGGGGATGTCAGCTACCTGACGCTGGATGGCATGGATCGGCTGTGCAAGGTGCGCCGTCACATTCCGCTGTATGCGAAAACCGAAGGATATGTGGGAAGCTTTGATACGGAGCAGATTGGCTACGCGGCACAATTGCTCGGCGCAGGGCGCGCTGTCAAAACGGATATCATCGATCCCGCCGTCGGGCTTGTGATGCATTGCCGTGTCGGAGATCGGATTACGAAAAAAGACCCGATCTGTACGCTGTACGTCAACGACGAAAAGCGGCTGGAGGATGCAACCGATTGCATGATGCGTGCGGTGCGCATCGTGGCCGAACGTCCAACGGCCATCCCGCCCATGGTATACGACATTGTGCGCGCATAAAGGACGGAGGAGTTCAATTTGCAAAAACTGGTAGTCATCGACGGAAACAGCCTGATGCATCGGGCTTACTATGCCTTGCCGGGCATGACCACGCAGGATGGGTTCCCCACGGGCGCTCTGCACGGTTTTTTGAGCATGCTGTTGAAGCTGACGGCATCGCAATCGCCCGATTATCTTCTGGTGGCGTTCGATATGCACGGCCCGACCTTTCGCCACGAAACATACGCGGAATACAAGGCGGGCCGCAAGGAAACGCCCGAGGACTTGCGCAAGCAATTCCCCGTGCTCAAGGACCTTTTGTGCGAAATGGGCATCACCGTGTGCGAGTGCCCGCGTTACGAGGCGGACGACATTTTGGGCACCTTTGCCCGCCGCTGCGAAAGCGAGGGTATCCGAGCGCTGCTTGTGACGGGCGATCGCGATGCCTTGCAGCTTATCAGTGAAAACACGCATGTGCTGATTACCAAAAAGGGCATTTCCGACACAGTCGAGTATGATACCGAAACACTGCTGGAAGCGTACGGCCTGACGCCCGATCGCATGCGCGATTTGAAGGGGCTGATGGGCGACAGCAGCGATAACATTCCGGGCATCCCGGGCGTTGGGGAAAAGACCGCGTTGAAACTGCTGCAGGAATACGGCAGCATGGAAAATATCCTGTCCCATGCGCACGAGGTCAAAGGCAAGCTTGGCGAAAAGCTTGCGGCGTATGCCGAATCGGCCCGCATGAGCTACCGCATCGGTACCATCGATACGAATGCGCCCGTCTCCATTCCCGTTTCCGCGTGTAAGCTGCACCCCGAAGGGTTTGCGGCGGCAAGGAAACACCTGGCACAGTTGGAGCTGCGCGCCATCATTGACCGACTGCCCAAAACAGACGTTGCCCATGCAGCGGAACCCGATGCGCCCGCCGCGCAACAGGCCATGACGGCCATCGATTCTCTCGATGCGCTTCACGCGGCTATCGAGGGCGCGCACGACAAAAAATGCCTTGCCCTGCTGGCAGGCGATGGGATACAGTTTGCATTTTCGGAAGTGGAAACGTATCTGCTTGCCTTTGGCGAGGATCTGTTTTCGGCGGCGATCGACGATCGGGATATCTGGCAGGCGTTTGCGCCCTGGCTGACCGATCCGAGCAAACGGCTGCTCACCTTTGACAGCAAATCACTCAGACATGCGGCCGCGAACTTTGGCATCACCGTGCAGTGCGATGTGTTCGACGCCATGATTGCCGATTATCTGATCAATGCCATCCGTCCATCGGGCAGCTTTTCCGCACTTGCGGAACGGCAGCTGCACACCGAGCATGCCTGTGCTTCTCAATTGTTTGTGCTGGAAAAGCGCATGCTGCAAACGCTTGAGCAAACCAACATGCTTTCCCTGTATGCGGATATGGAACTGCCGCTGTCAAAGGTGCTGTTTCAGATGGAGCAGGAAGGCTTCCTTGTGGACAGCGATATGTTACTGGCTTTGCAGACGCAGTTTGCCGAGCGCATCCGCGCACTGGAGAAGGGAATTTTTGATGCGGCGGGGGAGACATTCAATATCCTTTCCCCCAAGCAGCTTGGCGAGGTACTGTTTGTCAAGCTGGGGCTGCCGACCATGCGCAAGACAAAAACGGGCTATTCCACCGATGCGGATACATTGGAAGCGCTTTCCGCACAGCACCCCATCGTCAAACCGATATTGGAATACCGCTTCCTTTGCAAGCTCAAGAGCACGTTCCTTGACGCCCTGCTTGCGCAGCGCAGCCTGCAGGACGGGCGCGTGCGCACCAGCTTCAACCAATGCGTCACCGCCACGGGCCGCATCTCCAGCACGGAGCCCAACTTACAAAACATCCCTGTGCGCTCCGAGCTGGGGCGTGAAATCCGCAAGGCGTTTGTTGCGTCCGATGGGAATCGATTGGTTGGCGCAGACTATTCGCAGATTGAGCTGCGCATTCTGGCGCACATCAGCAACGACCAAAACATGCTCGATGCGTTCCGCAGCGGGGACGATTTCCACACCCGTACCGCAAGCGAGGTATTCAACGTGCCGATTGCCGAGGTAACGGGGGAGATGCGCAGCGCCGCCAAGGCTGTCAATTTCGGCATCGTTTACGGCATCAGTGACTTTGGGCTTGCCAAGAACCTCGGCATCCCCGTCAAGCAGGCATCCGCGTATATTCACCGCTACTTTGAACGTTTCCCGGGCGTCAAGCGGTATTTGGACGAAAGCGTTGCGGAAGCCAAGGCTCTGGGCTACGCAAAAACCCTCTTTCACCGTCGGCGCGACATGCCCGAACTGACAAGCAGCAACCACAACACGCGTGCCTTTGGCGAACGCGTTGCCATGAACATGCCCATACAGGGCACGGCGGCCGATATCATCAAGCTGGCCATGGTGCATGTGACCGATGCGCTGAAGGCGGAGGGACTTGGTGCAAAGCTTATTTTGCAGGTACATGACGAACTGATTTTCGACACGCCCATGCGTGAGGTCGATGCGGTGATGCGCATTGTCCACAGCGCCATGGAGAACGTTTGCAAGCTCTCCGTCAGCCTGACGGCGGAAGTTAAAACGGGAAACAGCTGGTACGATACGAAATGAAGCGGTTACGGTATCCCATCGTCGGACTCACGGGCAACATCGGCTCGGGCAAATCCACGGCGGCGCGGCGTTTGCAATCGCTGGGTGCTAGGGTGCTCGACGCCGACAAGGTTTCGCGCGCGCTGCTGGAACGGGACGGGGCATGCTTTGACAAAACCGTGCGCATGTTCGGCGCGCGCATTTTGGATGCAAACGGCAATATTGACCGCAAGGCGCTGGGCGGAATCGTCTTTTCGGACGAAGGCAAGCGGCGGCAGCTCAACGGAATCATACATCCGCACGTCATCGACGGCATGCTAAAGCAAGCCAAGCAACTGTTGACCGAGGACCCAACCATGCCTGTGGTGTTGGATGTACCGCTGCTGTTTGAAAGCGGTATGGACAGGTTGGTCGATTATGTGGTGCTGGTCTATTGCGACGATGCGGTGCGGTTGCAGCGTATCCTGCTGCGCGATGGCTGCACCGAGACGGACGCCGTTGCCCGCATGCGCGCACAACGCAGTCAGGAAGAAAAGCGGTTGTTGGCCGACGCCGTCATCGACAACAGCTCGGATTTGAAAGCGCTGCATGCGCAGGTTGACACGTTGTACGGTGTGCTGACGGAGATGCTGCCATGAAAAAGACCGTTTCTACCCTGCTCATTGTCGTCGGCTGCCTTGCGCTTGCCGCGGGCGCTTACGCCTTTGGCCAATATATCAAGCATGTGCGGCTCATGCGCACCTATCGGCTGGCCTATACCGATACGGTGCAGCGCTATGCTGCGGAGTACGAACTGGACCCGTATCTGGTAACGGCCGTTATGCGCTGTGAAAGCAGCAACAATCCCGATGCCGTCAGCCGCAGCGGAGCAATCGGGCTGATGCAGGTGATGCCCGAGACGGGGGAGTGGATTGCGCACAAGCTGGATATGGACGCGATATTTGACGTGCAGATGCTGTACGAGCCCGACGTCAGCGTGCGCTTTGGCTGTTGGTACCTGCGCTTTTTGACGGATCGGTTCGAGGGCGATACCATGCAAATCATCGCGGCCTACAACGCGGGCCACGGTAACGTGGAAAAATGGCTGGAGGACGAACGCTTTAGCTTGGATGGAAAGCTGACCGTGATCCCGTTTGAGGAGACGGCGCAGTATTACAAAAGGGTCATGACGGCGTACGACGCGTACCGTACGCTGTATCCGAATGCTTACGGGCCCGATGCTTCGGTTGCCGATTCTTGACAAGCTATGCTATACTTGACGCATGATTGGAGCGTAACCGAATGGAATGGATCCTGATGATCGCGGTTTTGATCGCGGATCAATTGACAAAATATCTTTCCGAGCTGTACCTGACGCCGCTTGGAACCTCGTTTCCCGTCATTGCGGGCGTATTTCAGTTCACCAGCGCAAGGAACACGGGCGCCGCGTGGGGCATGCTTCCCGGGAAACGCTGGATGTTCCTTGCCATGACGGTCATCGTGTGCATTGTGCTTGTTGTGGTGCTGATTCGCTACCATAAGCGACTGACCGTGCTTTCGCGCATCACGCTGTCGCTCTTGCTGGCCGGCGCTTTGGGCAACGCCATCGACCGCGCTGCGCTTTCCTATGTGCGCGACATGTTAAATTTTTGCCTCATCAACTTCCCCATATTCAACGTGGCGGATTGCGCACTGACCATCGGGTGTATCCTGATGATGTATGACGCTTTGTTTATGAAGGAGCGATCGCTGTTTGAAATCAACCGAAAAGAGAGTCATCGGGATGTGCGCGCCTGAACCGCAGCCCAATGATATGCAGACGCTCGTTTGCGATGCGGCCATACGTCTCGACGCGTATCTTGGCGCGGTGACCGCACTCTCCAGAAATGCGGCGCAGCGTCTGATCCGCGCGGGTGATGTGCTGGTCAACGGCGAGGCGGCCAAGGTCAACCGCGTGCTCAAAATCGGCGATACAGTGACCGTTCGATATCCGACGCCCAAGCCTGTTGATGCGCTGCCCGAGGACATCCCGCTGGATATCGTCTATCAGGACGAAGCGCTGCTAGTCGTCAACAAGCCGCAGGGCATGGTTGTGCATCCCGCTCCCGGTCACGAAAGCGGCACGCTGGTCAACGGGCTGATGTACCATATCACGGATCTTTCTGGCATAGGCGGTGAAATGCGGCCCGGTATTGTGCACCGCATCGACCGCATGACAAGCGGGCTGCTGGTTGTTGCCAAGAACGATTTGGCACACCGTTTACTGAGCGAGCAATTCAAATCGCACACGGCGCGGCGCGCCTATATCGCCATTGTGGAGGGCAATATCAAGCAGGATGACGGCTCGGTTTGCGCCAACATCGGCCGCCACCGTACCGACCGCAAACGCATGGCTGTGACCGCGGACGGGCGGGAAGCAATCACTCGCTTTCATGTGCTGGATCGCTTCGGCAGCCGCACGCTGTTGAAGCTGGAGCTGGAAACGGGCCGAACGCACCAGATACGCGTGCACATGGCCTATATCAAGCACCCCGTCACGGGAGATGCGGTGTACGGCCGTTCCGCACCCAACCTGGGGCTTTGCGGGCAGGCTCTGCACGCATATCGCTTATGCTTCCGTCACCCTGTCACAGAGCAGGAGGTTGTGTTCTACGCACCGCCGCCGCCCTGGTTTATGCATGCGCTGGAACTGCTCGGTGATCGGCAATCGGCCGACGCGTTGATGAATAGACTGCAAAATGAACCTGTCAAGGAAAGCGAGGCACGCAATGAATCATACGTTTAAAAAAGTATTGGCACTCCTGTTGGTCGGGATGCTGTTGCTCGGCACCTTCGGCTGCAAGAAGCCTGCAAAGCAGGAGGATGCATCGGGCGCGCTCACCATGCCGATGGCAACCGATGGCGGCGCACCCGCCGCGACGAGTTCTCCCGTTCCCGCGCCCACGGCCGATGCATCGGCCTCCAAGGCGTTCCGAGATTTGGATTTGGAGATTTTCCGCTGGTATGTCACGCAAGACGGATACTCCTTCCACCAGCTCGTAACCGATCCGAGCGTGTTCGGCATCGATCCTGCGACCGTTCCGATGAACTGGGGCGAATTCACGGAGGAGGACAGCAAGCGTCTTGGCGCGGAAGCGGGCGTCTATCTGGAAAGACTCAACACCATCCAACGCTCTCAACTGGAAACGGCGGAGCAGTTTGCCTATGACGTGTTGCAGCAGTACCTGGAAAATGCCTCCGACGAGACAGATTACGAATACTTCTACGAGCCTTTGACGGCCTACACGGGCACGCATGCCGAGTTCCCGCTGTCGCTTGCGATGTACGAAATCAACTCCGCTGCCGATGCCGAAAACTACCTGCTGCTGCTGGCGGATGCGCCGCGCTATCTTGGGCAGGTGCTGGCATACGAGCAGGAGCGCGCCGCACGCGGGATGTTTATGCGGGAATCGGCGCTCGATACCATTTTAGCCGATTGCCAAAGCATCATCGATTCCAAGGATACATCCTTCCTGTACGCCACGTTCAACGAGGCCGTCGATGCGCTGGAGGGGTTGGACGCTATCACGGTGGAAGCCCTCAAAAAGCGCAATCATGATCTGATCGAAAACGATCTGATCGACGCCTATCAGAATCTGTACGATGGCCTGGATAAGCTGCGCAAATCCTGCAGTACGGCAGTCGGCGCTTACGCGCTTGGGCAAAAGGGCAAGGATTATTTTGAATACAGCATGCAACTGCATGGCGATAACAAGCTTTCCGTGGAGGAAACGCTGGAAATACTAAAGATCGAGCTGTCGTTTTCGCTGTATACGCTCTATGAATTGCAGCGTGATAACCCGAACCTGTTTACCGAAAACACGCTGGACAGCATTACAACGGGCAATACCGACAGCGACCTGGCTATGCTCAAGGGGATTATGGCGCGCATTTTGCCTGAGCTGCCCGATCATGAGCTGGTCATTTCGACTGTGCCCGAAGAACTGGAGGATATGCTTTCGCCCGCTATGTACATCATCCCGTCAATGGATGGCTGGCACCACAACGAGGTGCTGATCAACCTTGGCAGCGAGGATGACGAGAGCCTGCTCACGTTGGCGCACGAGGCATACCCGGGACATTTGTATCAATATGTGTACCAGCGCGGAAACGAGGAGCTGGGGCTCATGCAGCGCGCATTGCACTATGGTGCGTATGCGGAGGGCTGGTCGCAGTTGGCCGAGCAGCTGGTCAGCAGGGAGCAGACGCTCTGCAGCCCCGCATATTGCGAATACCTGTTTATCAACAGCCTGTTCGCCAATGTCCTGCTGCCCGCAATTGTCAGCATCCTTGTCAATTACTATGAATACTCGGAGGCCAGCGTCAAAACGTTCCTCACATCGTATATCAACGAGGAAGATGTTGATATGGTTGCCGAGTATTGTCTTGACCTGGCCATCGACAATCCGTACTACACCTTCTACTATGCAACCGGTTACAGACAGCTCCAACAGCTGATACGCGATGCGGAGGACGATCTTGGCGAAGCGTACAACCGGGAAGCGTTTTTGAAGGCGTATCTGGATCTCGGCCCGGGTTACTTCAACCTTTTGCAGGAGCAGATGTACGTTTGGATTGACGAGCAGATGACGGGCGAGGCCGATGCGGCCGCCTGACGCTTGACAAAAACGGTTTCCTGCGGTAAACTGTGCAAAATTCCATATGTGGACTGTGAAGATGAGGAGTACGCGATATCGTTGGGCAGCAGAGAGACGGGCCGTTTGCTGCAAGGCCTGTCAGCCAACGGCGCGGAAGGTCGCATCGGAGTCTGCAACGTGAAGCCACAGTAGCGTTGCACGCGCTTCCGCGTTACGGATTTTTGAGGTGGAGCTGCCAAAGCAGCTCAACAAAGGTGGTACCGCGAGCGTCCGTTTCGTCCTTTGACGAGACGGGCGCTATCATTTTATTTGGAGGAACAACCATGCAAAAGGAAATGCCCAAAGCATACGATCATGCAAGCGTAGAAACGCGCCTGTACGGCAAGTGGGAGCAAAACGGCTACTTCCACGCCAAGCCCAACCCCAAAAAGCAGCCGTACACCATCGTCATCCCGCCGCCGAACATCACGGGCAAGCTCCACATGGGGCATGCGCTGGACAACGCCTTGCAGGATACGCTGATTCGGTATAAGCGCATGTGCGGCTATGAAGCGCTGTGGCTGCCGGGTACGGACCATGCATCCATCGCCACCGAAGTCAAGATTGTGGAGCAGATGGCCAAGGATGGTCTGCACAAAAAGGATATCGGCCGCGAGGCGTTCCTTAAGCGCGCCTGGGACTGGCGCAACGAGTACGGCAAGACCATTGTCAAGCAGCTTCGGCGGCTTGGTTCCTCTTGCGATTGGGAGCGGGAACGCTTCACCATGGACGAGGGCTGCAACAAGGCCGTGACCAAGGTCTTTGTGGAACTGTACAACAAGGGCCTGATCTACCGCGGCGACCGCATCATCAACTGGTGCCCCGCCTGCAAAACCGCGCTCTCGGATGCCGAGGTGGAGTACGAGGAGCAGAGCAGCAGCCTTTGGCATGTGCGCTACGATGCGCCCGACAAGAGCTATTCCATCACCGTCGCCACAACGCGCCCCGAAACGATGCTGGGCGATACCGCCGTGGCTGTCAACCCCGAGGACGCGCGCTATCAGCACCTGATCGGCAAGAATGTGGTCATCCCCGCCGTCGGCCGCGAGATACCCATTGTTGCGGACGCGTACTGTGAAATGGAGTTTGGTACGGGCGCCGTCAAAATTACACCGGGGCACGATCCCAACGATTTTGAGGTGGCGCAGCGCACGGGCGTGCCGACCATGCGCGTATTCACCGACGACGGTCACATCAACGAGCTGGGCGGACGATTTCAGGGTATGGATCGGTTTGAGTGCCGCAAGCAGATCGTCAAAGAGCTGGAGGCGTGCGGCGCGCTGGTCAAGGTAGAGCCGTATACGCATAACGTCGGCACCTGTTACCGCTGTCATACGACCATTGAGCCGATCGTTTCCAAGCAGTGGTTTGTGAGCATGAAGCCGCTTGCCAAACCCGCCATCGAGGCTGTGCGCAGCGGAGACATCCGCTTTGTGCCCGAGCGCTTCGACAAGACGTATTTCAACTGGATGGAGAACATCCGCGATTGGTGCATCTCCCGCCAGCTCTGGTGGGGCCATCGCATCCCCGCCTACTATTGCGATGCCTGCGGCGAGATGGTTGTGCAGGCCAACGCGCCCGATTGCTGCCCGAAGTGCGGCGCGCCGATGCGGCAGGACGAAGATGTGCTGGATACCTGGTTTTCCTCGGGCATGTGGCCGTTTTCCACGCTTGGCTACCCCAAAATGACCGAGGAACTTAAGTATTTCTACCCCACAAGCACGCTGGTCACGGGTTATGACATCATATTCTTCTGGATTGCGCGCATGATCGTGTTCGGGCTGGAGGTCATGCACGAGCGCCCGTTTGACACGGTGTTTGTGCACGGCATCGTGCGCGACAGCCAGGGCAGAAAGATGAGTAAATCCCTCGGCAACGGCATCGACCCGCTCGAGGTAATTGAAAAGTACGGCGCGGACTCGCTGCGTTTCTCGCTCTTGACGGGCAACTCCGCGGGCAACGACATGCGCTTCTACTGGGAAAAGGTGGAGGCCGCCAGAAACTTTTGCAACAAAATCTACAATGCCTCGCGCTTTGCGCTAATGGGCGTGGACGAGGCGGCGGGGGAGACGCCCGCGATCGATCGGCTTGAAATTGCGGACAAATGGATACTCCACCGCATGAACGAGACGATCCGCGAGGTGACCGATAACCTGGAGGCCTTTGAACTGAATATCGCTGCCCAAAAGGTTTACGATTTTATCTGGACGGAGTTTTGCGATTGGTACATCGAGATGGCAAAGACCCGCCTGTACGGGGAGGACGCCGCTGCGAAAAAGACGGTGTCCGACGTGCTGCTGCTGGTGCTGAAAAACAGCATGAAGCTGCTGCACCCGTTCATGCCGTTTATCACAGAGGAAATATTCCTGCAGCTATCGGACGAGGATACCATCATGCTGTCCGATTGGCCGAAGGTAAATGAATCCTATCGGTTTGCCGCGGAAAGCGCAAAGATGGAAGCCGCCATGGAGCTGATCCGCTCCGTGCGCAACATCCGCGCCGAAATGAAGGTGCCGCCCGCGCAGCGCATTGCAGCCACCATACTCGTGGATGGCGAAAACGAAGCCGCGTTTCGGGAGCTTGCGGGGTACTTTGCGCGTCTTGCGGGCATCGAAAACGCCGTCATCACGACCGAGCGGTTTGAACCCGAAAAGAACGATGTGCACATCGTTTGCCAGGGTGCCGAAGCCATCATTCCCATGTCCTCTCTGGTCGATATTGACAAGGAGAAGGCACGCATCCAAAAGGAGATTGAGCGGCTGAATGGGGATATCCAACGCTATTCATCCAAGCTCAACAACGCTGGCTTCCTTGCCAAGGCGCCGCAGAATGTGGTTGACGAGGAACGAAAAAAGCTGGATTCTGCCACGGATATGCTTGCCAAGCTGACGGAGCGTCTATCTCAACTGTAAACGTAATGACACATAGAGCAAAGGGGCTACGCCGATAACGGCGCAGCCCCTTGTTGATGCGGCGGCTTGTCAGCGCATAAGCTGCTTATTGTTGAAATGATCCCTGGTCAGTTTCACCACCATGCCCGATAGCGCAATCAGCGCAATGAGGTTCGGAATGGCCATGAGGCCGTTGAGCGTATCGGCAATATCCCAGGCCAAAGCCAGGTCCATCGTTGCACCGACAACACAGACCAGCACGAATATCACCTGGTAGGGTCTGACGCTTTTGATGCCAAAGATGTATTCGCAGCAGCGGCTGCCGTACAGAGCCCAACTGAGTATGGTGGAAAGCGCAAAGAGCGTGATGCCGATGGCAATGATGAGCGCGCCGCCCTTGCCGCCAAATACTGTGCCAAGCGCCGCGGAATTGAGCGCCGTTGTGCCCTTGACGCCGTAGTTGAGGTCGATACCCGAAACCAGCAGCGTCAGGCCTGTCAGTGTGCAGATGACAATGGTATCCATGAACACTTCAAAGATGCCGTACATGCCCTGCTTAACGGGATTGTTTTCGCTGGAGGCTGCGTGCGCGATCGGCGCGGAGCCGAGGCCCGCCTCGTTGGAGAACACGCCGCGCTTCATGCCCCAGGTGACCGCCTTCATAATGGTGAATCCGCCAACGCCGCCGACGACCGCGGAGGGGTTGAACGCACCTTCAAAGATCATGGCAAACACGGGCCCGATGTTTTTGATATTGATAACAATAACGATCAGGCACGCAACGATGTACACGGCGCTCATAAACGGCACCAGCCGTTCCGTCACGGTGCCCAGCCGCTTGATGCCGCCAATGACCACCAGCGCGGCAATGATGGCAACGATGACGCCAACAATCAGGTTGATGGTAGAAGCGCTGCTTGCTGCATCGGGATTGAACGCCTGAATAGCCGTGTTGATGGAGGAGGTAATGTTGCCCACCTGCACGGCGTTGCCGATGCCAAATGCTGCAAACGCACCGAATACGCAGAATATGATTGCAAGCCATTTCCAGTTTTTGCCGAG
>CAZRIT010000003.1:0-82088 GCA_964600225.1 uncultured Oscillospiraceae bacterium
TCAATAACGGCACCGAGATCAGCGATCCCGACGGCACAAGGACCAGCGGCGTATTCTATACCTTCAACGAGGCGGACGCCAAAAAGATCATGACGCTGATCAACGAGTGGATCGTCAACGACTACGGCGATATGGTGCAGTACGGCTATGTCATGCCCGCGGTGGAGGGCGTGGAGGCGGTCAAGCCCGCCGAGGGGACCAAGCCCGCTGCTGTGGACTTCCAACTCTCGCCTACACCGATGCCCGCGCCCGTCGGATAAGGCGCAGCGTTCCCCAATATCCATAAAAACCAATGCGGTATACCGTTGTTATTTTCGGATGACAACGGTATACTGTTTTTATATTACGGCTTGACCAAACGGAGGGAACGCATGCAACACATCATACAAAAGCTGTCCGAAACGCTGCGTAGCGGCGTGCCGTGCGTACTTTTGACCGTGACCGAGCGCCACGGCTCCGCCCCGCGCGGGCTTGGCGCATCCATGTTTGTCACGCGTGAAGGCGCGCAGTTTGGCACCATCGGCGGCGGCGCGGTGGAGTACGCGGCAAGCGAGCATGCCAAGGCGGTGCTGCATACGCAATCGTCCGAGACAAAGCTGTATCGGCTCACCCAAAACGAGGTGGCCGATCTGGGCATGATCTGCGGCGGGCAGGTGAAGGTGCTGTTTCAATACCTGGCGGCGGATGCGGCCAATCAGGCGCTGTTTGCCGCGCTGGCCGAGGCCAAGCGGGACGGGCGGCGGGCATGCTTACAACGCGTTGTAACGGACGGCGCCGTGACCGATATGCGCTTGGTCACGGAAGGGAAGCTCCCTGCGCGCGCGGCGTGGACGGAGGACGGCGCGCTGCTGGAGCCCGTCGGGCAGGCGGAACGCGTGTATCTGTTCGGCGGCGGGCATGTATCCCAAAAGCTTGCGCCCGTGCTTGGCTATGTGCATTTTTCCGTGCATGTATTGGAGGATCGGGCGGCGTTTGCCGACAAGCAACTGTTTCCGACGGCGGAGAGCACGCGGGTGATCGCGTTTGACGATATCACGGATGTGGACATCGCCGCAAGCGATTATGTGGTCATCATGACGCGCGGGCATCAGGCGGACTACGAAATCCTGCGGCAGGCGCTCAAAACCGAGGCTTCATACATCGGCTGCATCGGCAGCCGCCACAAGATTGCGCTTACCAAAAAGCGCCTGACGGAGGATGGCTTTACGGAGGCGGATTTTGCGCGCGTGCACACGCCCATCGGGCTGCCGATAGCGGCCGAGACGCCCGAGGAGATTGCGGTGAGCATCGCCGCGGAGCTGATCGAACACCGCGCCAAGCACGGGTAGGCAAGATTCGGTTGTCCGCTGCGGCGGGGCAGATTCTTCGGGCTTATGGCCCTCGGAATGACAGCGAAAAAGCTGTTGTGAACACCCGCTGTTATGCGGAACAGAAACACGGAGGAAGCAACATGCGCGCATTGCATCCAAAAAGGCTGTGGATACCGCTTGTCGCCATCGGCGTGCTGCTGACGGCGGCGGGCATTTGGCGCGGCGAAACGGACGTGATACTGCAAAAGGCGATGTTTATCTGTTTGGAGTGTATCGGCATTGGATAGGGCAAATCGCAAAAAGGGCCTGTGGGCCCGTCATGTGCGGCCGATTGCGCAGATTGGCTTTACCGCGCTCAGTAACGGCAACCTCAAGGGCTTTTTGACGGGGCGCATCTATCGAGGGCAGGGCAAGCGCATGTGCCTGCCCGGCCTCAACTGCTATTCCTGCCCCGGGGCGCTCGGCGCCTGCCCCATCGGCTCCATACAGGCCGTGGAGGGGAGCGCCGCGCTGCGCGTTTCGTGCTATGTCACGGGCCTGCTGATCCTGTTCGGGGCGCTGCTGGGACGGTTTGTATGCGGGTGGCTGTGCCCGTTCGGCCTGGTTGAGGATTTGGTCTACAAAATTCCGTTCTTCAAAAAGGTGAAAAAGCTGCCGTTGGAGCCATACCTTAGAAAGCTGCGCTACGTTGTGCTGGTATTACTGGTGCTGACGCTGCCGTCCATACTCATCGGCGGGGTGGGCACGCCGTGGTTTTGCAAGCTGTTGTGCCCGTCGGGCATGCTCATGGGCGGCATCCCGCTGGTGCTGACCAATGCGCAGATTGCCGCTGCCGTGGGCGGGTTGTTTTGGTGGAAGCTTTCGCTGCTTGTCGCCATCCTGCTGCTGTCGCTGTACATATGGCGGCCGTTTTGCCGCTACCTGTGCCCGCTGGGGGCCATCTATGGGCTGTTCAACCCCGTGGCGGCGCTGAAGCTGCACATCGACGCTGACCGCTGCACGCGCTGCGGCCGCTGCCAGGCCGCCTGCAACCTGGATCTGCCCGTGTACGAAAAGCCCAACGGGGCGGATTGCGTGCGCTGCGGGGACTGCATCCGCGCCTGCCCGCACGACGCCATCGGCATCAAGAAAAAGTCCGCCTAAGGCGAGTGAGTTGACTTCCCTCGCCTTAAGCCTCCCGCATATTTGAGAATGAGAGAATGAGAGAATTTGAGAAAAGGAAACGATGGATTCATGGATTGGAAGCTTTGCGACCTGCACACGCACACCGATATGTCCGACGCCACCTACGGCATCGATACGCTGGTGGAGGTGGAAACGAACCTTGGGCAGACGGTGGGGGTCAGCGACCACATGTTCTGCTGCGGCATGTATACCGTCAGGCAGGTGTACGCCTATTTGGAAACGCTCAAGCGCTACCCCGTTTATCGCGGCTACGAGATGAACATGGAGCACAACATCGTGCTGCCTGAGGATGCGGAGATGGCGTTTGACTATGTGATTGCCGCCGTGCACAGCCTGCCCGACTGCCATGGTGGGTTCATTCCGCTCAGTGCATATTTCCATCAGCGTGCGGGCTATACCGCGCAGTATGAAAAGAACTACGCGCCCGATCTGTGCCGCCAGTACCTTGCGCACGTTATCCGCCTGATGGAAAAGGCGTTTGGCACGCAGCGCGTGGATATACTGGGTCATGCCGACGTGCTGCCGCCGTGCAGCGAACTGTACGGCACCAAGTTTTTAACGGACTGGGAGAACGCCGTGATCTCGCTGTGCAAGCGCTATGGGATTGCGCTGGAGATTTCGGGCATGTGGCGCGCGCCCGATATGGATATGCTGCGGCGCGCCAAGGAGGCGGGGCTGCGCTTTTCCGTCGGCAGCGATTGCCACAGGGTCGCGGAGATCGGGGTGCTCGATTACCCCAAGCTTGCCATCGAAACGCTGGGAATCGAACAGGACGACCTGTTTCGGCCGTCCCGTGCATTGTAAAAACACCGTTGATCGGTATTCACTTCACTCCAAAGCCTCGGCAATGCGCCTGAGCGCCTCCGACAGGATGCTGCGCGGACAGGCGATGTTGATGCGCATAAAGCCCTCGCCGTCGGCCAAAAAATCCTCTCCGAACTGCACGAACACGCCGTTTTCGGAAATGCGCCTGTTCAGTTCCTTTTCGCTGTAACCATAGGCGGTTAAATCCACCCAGCCCAGGTACGTCCCCTCGGGGATGCGGAATTTCGCCTTGGGCATGGTGGTTTGGATGGCGTCCGCCATCATGGCGAAGCTATCGTCCAGATATGCCTGCAATGCCTCCAGCCAGTCCGCGCATTCGTTGTACGCGGCCATCGTCGCCGCAATGGAAAGCGGCCCGGGGTGCCCGCAGTAGGCGCTGTGCCGCCACTGCTCCCGCACGGCCTCGTCGGGGATGATGATGTTGGCGTGGCGGTTACCCGCGATGTTGAAGGTTTTGGAGGGGCTTGTGCAGGTGACGATGCGCTTTTGGTCGGGAAACAGCTTGGCAAGCGGCGTGTGCCGCACGCCTGCGCGCACCAGATCGAAGTGGATTTCGTCGCTGACGACGAACACATCGTTGGAAAAGCACAGTTCGCCCACGCGCCTTAGCTCCTCCTGCGTCCACACGCGGCCCGTGGGATTCTGCGGGCTGCACCAAAACAGCATCCGACAGGACGGGGCCGAAAGCTTCCGTTCCAAATCGGCAAAATCGATGGTAAAATACCCGTCGCAGTTGATCAATCGGTTGTATATCGGCTTGCGGCCCAGATCGCGCACCGCCTGATCGAACGGGTGGTACGCGGGCGTCATCATCAGCACCCCGTCGTTGGGTTTGGTGAGGATATCCACGGCCGCGTACAGGGTGGAGACGATGCCCGCGGAGAACACAATGTGCTTTGGATCGATCGTCCAGTCAAAGCGCCGCTGCATCCAGCCTGCCACGCTGTCGAGATACGCCCGGTCGTCGATGGACGAGTAGCCCAGAATCCTTCGGTCGAGCCTGGCGCGCATGGCGTCCAGAATGGGCGCGGGCGTGGCAAAATCCATGTCCGCAATCCACAGCGGCAGGGCGTTTTCCGAAAGATGCGGCGTGCGGGTTTTGCCCGCCTCGTACTTGATGGACTGCGTCCCTTTGCGGTCAATGATCTCGTCAAAATCGAATGGCATATGCATCTCCTCCGTGCCTGATAAACCCATTATAGACAGTATGTGGCAGAATTGCAAAATGAATGGTAAAACTATTAATATCGCTTGCAAGTTTTATACGGGGCATGCTATGATAAAGTCACTAAATGAGGTGAAACGATGAACAAGAGTGTATATTCGGTCGTGCTGACCGACGAGGTGGTGGCCGAGATCGATCGGCTGGCGAGGGAGATGAGCACAAGCCGCTCCAATATCGTCAACCAGATACTGGCGGAATATGTCAGCTATACCACGCCCGAAAAGCGCATGCGCGAGGTCTTCGGGCGGGTGGAGCAGATGCTGGTGGGCGATGCGTTTGAAATGCTGTTGCAGCCCTCGGACGCCATGTTTTCGCTCAGGAGCGCGCTATCCTACAAGTACAACCCCACGGTGCGCTACAGCGTGGAGCTGTACAAAAGCAGCTTCCCGCTACTTGGGGAACTGCGCATCACCGTGCGCAGCCAAAACAGCACCCTGATGCTCACAATGCTGCAGTTTTTCAAGCTCTGGGCCAAGATTGAGCAGGGGTATATCGGGCACACGGAGCACGTCATCGAGACGGGCCGCTATGTGCGAAAGCTGCGCATCAACGCCGACGCGGCGGTGAGCAATGAGCGCATCGGCGAGGCGATCGCCAACTACATTGACCTGTTTGACCGTGCGCTGAAAACGTATTTTGAATTACTCAACAACCCGTCCGCCGCGGTGATTGCCGTGGAACGGCTGTACGCACAGTATGTGCGGACGGGCAATTTGATCCTGTAAACGAGGTGAAGGATATGAACGTGAATAAACTGACCCAAAAGAGCATCGAGGCCGTACAGGCCGCGCACAGCGCCGCGGTGGAGCGCCGCAACCCGCAGGTGCAGCAGGCGCATCTGCTGTATGCGCTGCTGACCCAGCAGGAGGGGCTGATCGGCAGCATCCTCACCTCCGCGGATGTGGATGTGGACGCGCTGACCGCCGCAACGGAGCGGATACTGTCCGCCTTGCCGACGGTGAGCGGCACGAACGCCGAAAGCGTCTACCTGTCGGGCGATCTGGACGCCGCCCTGACCGAGGCGGAGAAGCGCGCCGCGGCCATGAACGATGAATATGTATCGGTGGAGCACCTGTTTTTGGGCTTAAGCAAAAAGGCGGATGCGGCGCTGAAAAAGCTGTTTTCGCAGTACAACGTGACGGAAAAGGGCTTTTTGGAACGGCTCAAGGCCGTGCGCGGCAACCGCACCGTGCAATCGGATAACCCCGAAAGCACCTATGACGTGCTCAAAAAATACGGGCAGGATCTGGTGGAGCTGGCCAGAAACCGCAAGCTGGACCCCGTCATCGGGCGAGATGACGAGATCCGCTCCGTCGTGCGCATCCTGTCCCGAAAGACCAAGAACAATCCCTGCCTCATCGGCGAACCGGGCGTGGGTAAAACCGCCATTGCCGAAGGGCTGGCGCTGCGGATTGTGCGCGGCGACGTGCCCGAAAACCTGAAGGACCGCATGGTGTTTGCCCTGGATATGGGCGCGCTGGTGGCGGGCGCCAAGTTTCGGGGCGAGTTTGAGGAGCGGCTCAAGGCCGTACTCAACGAGATCAAGGAATCGGACGGGCGCATCATCCTGTTCATCGATGAATTGCACACCATTGTGGGCGCGGGCAAGACCGAGGGCGCCATGGACGCGGGCAACCTCCTTAAGCCCATGCTGGCGCGCGGCGAGCTGCACTGCATCGGCGCGACCACGCTGGATGAATACCGCCAGTACATCGAAAAGGACGCGGCCCTGGAACGGCGCTTCCAGCCCGTATTGGTGGAGGAGCCGACGGTGGAGGATACCATCAGCATCCTGCGCGGGCTCAAGGAGCGGTACGAAGTGTACCACGGCGTGAAAATTCAGGATACCGCCTTGATCGCCGCGGCGACGCTGTCCAACCGCTATATCTCCGATCGCTTCCTGCCCGACAAGGCCATCGACCTGGTGGACGAGGCGTGCGCCATGATCAAGACCGAGATGGACAGCATGCCTTCGGAGCTGGATACCATCAGCCGCAAGATCATGCAACTGGAAATCGAGGAGGCCGCGCTCAAAAAGGAGACCGATAAGCTCAGCCGCGAGCACCTGAGCGATATCACCAGGGAAATTGCGGAGCTGAGGGAAACCTTCAACGGCATGAAGGCCAAGTGGGAAAACGAAAAGCAGGCCGTGGGCAAGGTGCAGCTATTGCGCGAGCAGATCGAGCAGACCAACGCCGAGATTCAGCGCGCCGAGAGCGCATACGACCTGAACAAGGCGGCGGAACTGAAATACGGCAAGCTGCCGCAGCTCACGGCGGAGCTGGAAAGGGAGGAGGCCATCGCCGAGGAATCGACGCAGGCGCGCACCTACCTTCGCGACCGCGTGACCGACGAGGAGATTGCGCGCATCGTATCGCGCTGGACGGGCATCCCCGTATCCAGGCTCATGGAGGGCGAGCGCGAAAAGCTGCTGCGGCTGCCCGAGATACTGCACGAGCGCGTTGTGGGGCAGGACGAGGCGGTGGACAAGGTGAGCGACGCGATACTGCGTTCCCGCGCGGGCATACAGGACCCCAACCGCCCGCTCGGCTCCTTCCTGTTCCTCGGTCCCACGGGCGTGGGCAAGACGGAGCTGGCCAAGGCGTTGTCGCAGGCGCTGTTTGACGACGAAAAGAACCTCATCCGCATCGATATGTCGGAGTACATGGAGAAGCACAGCACCTCCCGCCTCATCGGCGCGCCTCCGGGCTATGTGGGCTATGACGAGGGCGGGCAGCTTACAGAGGCCGTGCGCAGGAAGCCCTATGCCGTGGTACTGTTTGACGAGGTGGAAAAGGCGCATCCCGACGTGCTCAACGTCATGCTGCAGGTGCTCGACGACGGACGCATCACCGATGGGCAGGGGCGGACGGTGGACTTTAAGAACACCATCATCATCCTCACCAGCAACCTCGGCTCCGATATCATCCTGGAGGGCATCAATGAGCGGGGCGAGATTTCCGCGGAGGCGCGCGCGGCCGTCGATCGGCTGCTCAAAACGCACTTTCGGCCCGAGTTCCTCAACCGCCTGGACGAAACCGTGTTCTACAAGCCCCTGACCAAGGAGAATCTGGTGGGCATCGTGGAACTGATGATTGCGGATTTGCAGCGCCGTCTGGCCCAGCGCCAGCTATCGGTTGTGGTGACCGACGCCGCCAAGCGTTACATTGTGGACGCAGGCAGCGACGCCGTGTACGGCGCAAGGCCGCTGAAGCGCTTTATCCAATCCCGCGTGGAAACGCTGCTGGCCAAGGCCATCATCAGCCGCGATCTCGCGCCCGATACCGTGCTTACGGTCGATTTCGACGGCGAGGAGCTGTTTGTGGACTAGCCTGACTCTTTTTTGAAAAAAAGAGTCAGCAGAAGAAACTTCGTAAAGGGATCGATTGAGGCGCTTGCGTTTCGCTCGATCCCTTGCTTGCTTTTTGAAAAAAGAGTCAGCAGAAAAGACTTCGTAAAGGGATATCGAAAAAGGCAGTATCATTCCGAATCGCCCAAAACCATGTCATTCCGAGCGCAGCGAGGAATCTTGCGGGTAACGTGTACACGCAAGATTCTTCGTCGCTTTGCTCCGCAGAATGACAACGGAGGTGCTTTGCTCCTCAGAATGACAATGAAGGTGCTTTGCTCCGCAGAATGACAACGGAGGGCGTTTTGCTCCTCTGAATGACATAAGCCCATGATACGTTGCTTTGGGTACCTTTGCCGAAAATCATTGGATTTTCGGCATCTGCCTGTGGTGCTATGTCAAAGCCAAAGGCTTTGACCTGCTATCTTTTCAAAGAAAGGTACCGTTTTTATTGTGTTTCGTCCCGGTTCGCGTTACAATGCGGATGATGAACGCGCTGAAACGTACGTTAAGCTGCATATTGCTGTGCGGGTTTTTGATAGGCTGCGCACCCGAGCGGGCGGAGACAGCCGCTGTTGCCGCGCCCACGGAGACGCCTGTGGTGATGGAGATGCGCACCGTCCCGGGTACGCCCGCGCCCACGCCGATTCCCACCTACACGCCGTCGCCCGTGACCGACGAGGCGGACGGGACGTTTTCGATCGTATGGATATCCGATACGCAGCATTACAGCGAGCTGTACCCCGATATGCTGCTGCGCATGACGGAGTGGGCGGCAGCAAACCGCGAGGCGTACAACATCCAAGCCGTGGTGCACACGGGCGATATGATCAACCGCCGGGAATCGACCAGGCAGTGGGAAAACATTTCCGCCGCGTTCGATCGGCTGGGCGATATCCCGCTGCTGGCGCTGGCGGGCAATCACGATGTGGGCACGTCCACGCTGGATTACAGCTATTTCAAACAATACGTTGCCTCCCGCTATGCCGACACGAGCGATTTTTTCGCGGGCGGCCGCGGCGCGTATGTGGAGATTCCGCTCGATTACGTCAGCTTCCTGCTTATCGGCACGGGCTGGGGCTACAACGACGAGAGCGTGGCGTGGCTCAACGAGGTCATCGCGCGCTATCCGTTCCACATCGTGATCCTGTGCGGGCACAGCTATCTGGATACGAACGGCTCGCTGACCGATGGCGGCGATATTCTGTTTGAAAACGTGGTGAAAAAGAACTACAACATCCGCATGGTGCTGTGCGGGCACCGCGACGATACGGCTTTCCGCACGGATACGTTCGATAACAACTTCGACGGCGTGCCCGAGCGCAGCGTGTACAGCATGCTGTACAACTATCAGGAGGTAAAAGAGAACGGCGGCGGCGGGTACATGCGCATTTTGACCGTGAACCCCAAAAAGCGCACGGTGCAGGTACAAACATACTCGCCCTACTTCGACGACTGGAAGCAGGGCGAGAACGAGCAGTTTGCCATTTCAAATCTGTTCTGATTCGGACGGGCTTTCTTAAAGAAGCAAAGCCAATTGCAAAACAAAAGCTTATTTCACATGCATGCATGCGCGGATATCGCCCAGCATGTACAGCGAGCCCAGCGCCAGCACCGCGCCGTCGGGGCCGGCAAGTTCTCGTGCCAGTTCGACGCCTTGGGCAATGCTGTCGGCCGCGGTGGCTTGATACCCCGTCGCCGTCAGCCGTTCGGCCAGCGCTTTTGCGGGCAGCGCGCGCGGGTTATCGGGCGTAACGGTGACAAAGGCCTTGGCGCATGCGCCGATTTGACCAAGCATGCGCGGGATATCCTTATCGGCCATGATGCCCATTAGAAACACGGGCTTTTGATCGGGCAGCAGTTTTTGGACGCTGTCCAGGGCCGCCTCGACGCCCTGCGGGTTGTGCCCGCCATCGGCGATGAACAGCGGATTGTGCCCGAGAATTTCAAACCGCGCGGGCCAAAGCACGGTGGAAAGCCCCGCGCGCACGGCGGCGGAATCGATGCAAAAGCCCTTGCGGTTGAGCAGTTCCACGGCGGTGAGCGCCGTGGCGATGTTGTGCGTTTGATAGCTGCCGATCAAGGGGCAGCGCAGGTCCGTTTCCGTGCCGTAGTCGAACGTCAGGCCCGTCAAAGCATAGCGCACGTTTTTGACCGCGTCGTGATCCACCATGGTCAAACGCGCCTGCCGCCGTTGACAGACCTCGGCAAACACCGCGTCCGCGGCGGGGTTTCGCCCGTAGCAGACCACGTCGCCATGGGGCTTGATGATGCCTGCCTTGGCGCAGGCGATATCGGCCATGGTCGGTCCAAGCTCGCGCGTGTGGTCGAGGCCGATGTTGGTGATGACCGCCAGCGTGGGCACGGGGATGACGTTGGTGCTGTCGAACTCCCCGCCCATGCCGACCTCCAGCACAACGATATCGCATTGATTGTTCAGAAAATACAGCAGCGCAATGACGGTGATGAGCTCAAACTCCGTCGGCGGATCGGCCATTGCATCGGCAAAGGGACGCACATAGGTGGTAATCTTGGCCAGCTCTGCATCGGGGATGGGCGCGCCGTCGATGACCATGCGCTCGTTGAAGCGGTTGATATAGGGCGAGGTATACAGCCCCGTGCGGTAGCCCGCGTGGGAGAGGATGCTTGCGAGCATGGCGCAGGTGGAGCCCTTGCCGTTGGTGCCCGCAACGTGCACGAAGCGGAGCGCTTGCTCAGGGTTGCCAACGCGCGCCAGCAGCTCCTGCGTGCGCGTGAGCCCAAGGCGGCTGCCGCGCCAGCTTACATGGTGGATGTAATCCAGTGCTTCGGTATAATTCATGGATGCATGGCCTCCTCCCGAGGCGGCTTGTCAGCCCTTCCCGATGCGCAGCTGCCCCGTGCGGGAGGACTTGCGGAAGTATCCGCCGCGCTGCGATTTCACGTCGCTGACGGTGATGACGGCATTGCTGCAATGCTGTTCAATCCATTGCACCATCTCATGCAGGCGGTTGCGCTTGATGGAGATGAGCAGCATGCTGTGATCGTTGTCGCGGCCGCGCACGCTGATCTCCGTTACGCCAAAGCCCATGGCGCGCAATCCGTCCTGCACGATCTTGGCGGTGTGGACATCGGGTATGATCACCTGCACCGAGCTGCTGCCAAAGGCCAGCAGTTCATCCAGCCACGAGCCCAGGTAGTTGCCCATGGCAAACGCCAGCGCATAGATGACGCCCTTCCAGAAATCATCGCGGAAGCCCACCAGCACGGAGCTGGCGACCAACAGCCACAGGATGATTTCGATAAAAGCGATGATGGAGCCGGCGGTGCGCACGCCGCGGTTGATCAGCACGATGCGCAATGTGCCGCAGGTGACCTCCAAAATCTTTCCGAAAAAGATGAACAGATACACCCATATACCGGTACCCGTGGCAAAGACGGCGATATTTTGCAAAAATTCGTTCATGCAATCCTCCGAGCATTTCGTCGTTACAGCGGTTTGGCCGCTCCCGCGCGAAGGCGGGAATACACATCATATCCTGCCAAACCGCCTTTGTCAAGGGGGCCGCCGTGACGTTTTTGCGGCGGAAAGGTGGCGTTGGCCCTAGTCGTCCACGGAGACCACGGCGATGCCGACGATCTTTTTGGTATTGTTCCCGTAGCAGGAGGCGGTAAACGCAACGCTGTCGCCAACGGCCAGAGGATAATCCAGCGTTTCGTGGAAGGAATCGGTATAGAGGGTGTTGCCGTCGGCGTCCAAAAAGAGCACCTTGGCAAGGAGCGTCTCGGCCACGGCGTCGCTGAGGTTGACAAAGCGGATGCGTACCTCGGCGTTGTGGCCGTCGATGGTCAATTCGCGCGCCGTCGCCTCAAACAGCGTGTAGTCGCTGTAGAAGGTCTCGCTGGTGTTGAGGGTGGTAACCGTGTCCGTACGGCAGCTGAAGCTTCCCAGCAGCATCAGCACGGCCAGCAGGGCGGTCAGACGGCCAAAGCATCGTTTCATGGTGTGCATGCCTCCGTTTTATCGTCGTTGTCCAAGGGGTGCGGTTCAATCGTCGCTGTCAAAGTGTTCGAGTTTGGAAGCCTTGGCGTCGGGCTTGCTGTCGCCGTATTTGGTCAGCAGCATCGGGATCATGGCTGAGGCCACCAGCAGCGCGCCGTAGGGGAACAGGATGTTGTACCCGAACCATTGCAGCAGGTATCCCGACAGGATGGGCGTCACCACCTGCGCGGCCATGGAGCAGGTGTAGTAATAGCCCGTGTACTTGCCAACGTTGCCGAAGCGGGAGATTTCCCACACCATCGGGAAGGTATTCACCGTCACCGCCGCCTGCGCAAAGCCCACGGCCAGGAACATCCCGTACAGCGCGGGGGTAAAGCGTTTGCCGAAGAATGTACCGAACAGAAAGCACGCCGTCGCCACGGTCAGGCCGATGAGGATCGTTTTTTTGCGCCCGATGCGCGAGGAAACCATGCCGATGGGGATGTAGGAGACGACCGCGCCGATGGTGGCCACCAATAGGCAGGTGGACGCGTGGTCGAGCCCGCCGCTCCACATGGTGGTGGCATACTTGGTAAAGGCCGTGGTAATGGCGTTGTAGCCAAAGAACCACAGCATGACGGTGAGCAGGATTAAAAGCAGGCTTCTGCGCACCGCGGGCGGGAGCGTTTCCTTCCCGTCGATTTCGATGGCCTTGCCCTGATCCTCCTCCTCGGAGACGCCATAGTTGATATCGCGCATCTGCTTGACAAGCTTCTTTTCGGGCACCGTCAAAAACACCGTCAGCGCCGCAATCAGCATCAGCGATGCGACAGCCGCAAACAGGTACAGGTAGTTGGCGCGTCCCGTGGCGCTCTGCCCCGCATCGATGACCAGTATCTTGATGGCGACCAGCGTGACCGCGCCGCCGATGGCGCCCATGAGGTTGATGATGGCGTTGCCCTTGCTGCGCAGCGGCTTGGGGGTGACGTCGGGCATCAGCGCGACCGCGGGGGAGCGGTAGCAGCCCATGGTCAACAACAGTGCGCCCAGCACCACGATGAACATGACGAGCGATTGTTGGGCCCCCCACATCCCGTAGGCGTTGTCCATGGCGGGCAGCAGCATCATCAAAACCGCCGCAACCACCGTGCCGCACACGATGAACGGAATGCGGCGGCCGACCTTATCCGACAGCGCCCCGAACAGCGGCAGCAAAAACAGCGCAATGACGTTATCCAGGCTCATGATGATGCCCGCTGCGCCGTCCTTGACGCCGTAGGTATCGCGCAATATCAGCGGGATGATGGCATCGTACATCTGCCAGAAGGCGCAGATGGAGAGAAAGGCAAACCCGACCAGCAAGGTGCGTTTATAGTTCAGCTTCATTCGTACACTCCGTCTATCAAATATGTACATCATACCGCAAATGTTTTATAATCACAATAACCTAAAAGGATTGCGGGGTGAAACGGATTGTCTTTGGCAGTAGGCGTGCTGATAACGGCGCTGACGGCGCTTTTGATATGGCTTTGGCTGATATGCCCCGGGCGCAGCGGCAGCGCGCAGCGCGCGCCGTTTACGGGGCGCACGTTTGCGCACCGCGGGCTGTATGCATCGGATCAGAGCGTGCCCGAAAACTCCCTTGCGGCGTTTCGGCTGGCGGTGGAGCACGGCTACGGGGTGGAACTGGACGTGCAGTTGACCAAGGATGAACGCATCGTCGTATTCCACGACGATACGCTCAACCGTGCCTGCGGCGTGGATGCGCGCGTGGACGCATACACGTTTGACGCGCTGTCGCAGATGCCGCTGTTTGCCTCCGATCAGCATATCCCGTTGCTGGAGGATGTGCTCAAACTCATCGGCGGCCGCATCCCCGTGATTGTGGAATTGAAGGCGGGCGGCCAATGGAAAACGCTCTGCCGATTGACCGAGCGGATGCTGGCCGCGTACGACGGCGCATACTGCGTGGAGAGCTTCCATCCGCTGGTCGTGCGCTGGTGGAAACAGCACGCGCCGCGCGTGCTGCGCGGCCAGCTATCGGAAGCGTATCGGTACTCCCGCCGCTTTCTGCCGTGGTACGAATCGTTTATGATGAGCCGATTGCTCTCCAACTTTGCCGTCAGGCCGCAGTTTATCGCCTACCGCATCGGCCCCAAATGCCTTTCGGCCAGGGCGTGCGGGTGGCTTGGCTGCATGCAGGTGGCGTGGACGGTGCGGCCCGCGGACGACTTTGACCGTTGGCAAAGGCAATCCGACGCCGTGATATTTGAACATTTCCGTCCCGCGGCGCACCTAGGCGCGCGGGCGGATCGGCCGTAGCGCGGGCGGCGCGCTCAGCTTTTGAGCCGCCGTATCACTTCCTGCATTTTGGCGCGCTGCGCCGCCGTCAGCATGGGAGAGAGTTTTTTGTAGATTTCCTCCAGGCCGGTATCGTTCAGGCGGCCCATGGCGCGCTCCTTCTCCGTTTCGGCGCGCAGCGCGTCAAACAGTTCATCCTGACTTTTGCCGCTCAGTTGGCTGACTGCCTCCGCTATGGCTTCCTCCGTAACGGGCTTTTGTGAAGACTCCGATTCATGCATGGCGCATCACCTCCCTCCATCCTATGCCAAAGGCGCATGTTTCGATGCTTTGACATATGATAGGGTAGGCATGGTGTGCCTAGCGGCCGAATGCGGCCGAACGGGTTTTGAAGGAGGAATGGACGAATGCAGCAGCGTATATACGGGCGCGGGCCGCGCATGATGAATCCCGAGCCGCAGGGCATGCGCGTGGAGGCGGACGATCCGCTGGGGGGCGCGGTGATGCTGGGCGCCATGATCCGCGGCGAATACGGGCGCGAGGGCGTGCAGCGGTTTGTCAACCGCATCGCCCAGCTCGTGCCGAGGGCGTTTCTCGAGCAGCTTTCCGAGCAACTGGATGTAACGGCGCCGCCCAGGGAGCTGCCGCCCGAGCGGGAGCCGCCCGCGGAAAAAAAGCGCGAGGGGCCGCCCATCCCGCCTGAACTGCTCATGCAGTTGATGAACAAAGGGAAGGCCTCCGAGGGCGGTGGCGGGCTGGACCCGAGCATGCTGATAAAATTACTTCAGAACAAATGATGCGAGACCACATGTGACACAATTCGACAAGGCCCCGCTCCGTCGCCAAAACAAGCAAAAACCCCCGCACGCGAGGGCTTTTGCTTGGGATGGGATGGGAGGTAATATTGGGGTTTGTGTATTTCTGTCCTTGCTCTGGTAATAAGATACCCCATGGATGTGATGACGAAATGGATGAAAAGTGAACTTAGTGTAACATACGATTTTTTTCTTTTTTGCCGCTGAAACACAGGCAAAATGTGGTATGATATCAGTAGGCATGAAAGCAAAGAAACTTGCCGAAGAAGGAGTGGTAACATGCGCATCACGATCTCAGGAAAAAATCTGGACATCTCCGATTCATTGCGCGGCCTGGTGGAAAAAAAGGTCAACAAACTCGAAAGGTACTTTCCGCAGGATACCGAAGCGCAGGTCACGCTCGCCCTGGAAAAGAACCGCCACATCGTCGAAGTCACCATCCCCTTTGACGGCGGCGTTATCCGCGGCGAGGAAGTCACAGGAGACATGTACGCATCCATCGACAACGTCCTGGACAAGCTGGAAAAGCAGATCATCCGCCACCGCACCAAGCTGGAAAAGAGCCTTCGCTCGGGCGCGTTTCGGTACGATCATCCGCTGTTTGGCGGCAGCTACGAGGACGTCGAGGACGAGGGCGAGGGCCCGCACATCGTGCGCGTGAAGCGTTTCAACATCAAGCCCATGACCGAGGAGGAGGCTATGATGCAAATTGAAATGATCGGCCACTCGTTCTATGTGTTCGTCAATGCCGATACCGACAGGATGAACGTGCTGTACAAGCGCAAGGACGGCAACTACGGCCTGATCGAGCCCGAGGCATAACAGCCACCATTCATTTCATTACGGTCTTTTTACGCGGACGGCATATGCCGTCCGCTTTGTCTATCGAAAAACGTTGTTTTTCGATAGTGTAACCGCTTCTTGCCTAAAGTCCTGCGGACTTTGGGCGGCAAGAAGCACAAGGAAACCGCCCGAAACGGGCGATCCGTTCCGACGTACACGCCGTCGGAGCCGGAATGCATAGGGTTAAGGGCTGTGGCCCTTAACAATCCCCAAGGCTTTTTTTGACGGCGCAATCTATGGTAGAATACAAAAAATGGAAGAATCAGGAAAACGGGGGATTGCGCATGGTCGATCAAAGGCTCAGGCTGCTGTTTATCAGGGATTACTTCTTTGAAAACACCGATGAAACGCATACCGTCACCGTGCCCGAGCTGATCGCGGCCATCATGGCGGCGGGCTTTACGGCCGATCGGCGCACGGTCTATACCGATATCAAAAGCCTCTGCGCCTATGGCATGGATATCCGAAAGCGGCGCAGCAAGACGCACGATTACTATCTGGCCTCCCGCACATTTGAGCTGGCGGAACTGAAGCTGATGGTGGACGCGGTGCAGTCGGCGCGTTTCCTGACGGCCAAAAAATCGGATCGGCTGATTCAAAAGCTGTCGAATTTGACCAGCCGCCACCATGCCCGTCAGCTGTCGCGGTATGTGCATGTGCAAAACCGCGTCAAAACCGATAACGAGCGCATCTATCAAACTGTGGACGCCATCCATGCCGCTGTCCGCGACGGCAGAAAGATCGGCTTTCGCTACTGCCAGTATACGCAGTCGGGCACGCTGCGGCCGCGGCGCGGCGGGGAAACGTATGTCGTCAGCCCGTATCTGCTAAGCTGGGCGGAGGATAACTACTACCTCATCGCCGATCATCCCGTGCATACGGGGCCGACGCACTATCGGGTGGACAAGATGACGGATGTGACGGTGCTGGAGGAGGCCCTGACCCCGCCCGAGCGTGCGCTGGAGCCCGCAGACTACGCCAAAAAGCTGTTCTCCATGTATGCGGGCGACGAAACGTGGGTGGAACTGGCGTTTGACGAAGCGCTTATCGGCGCGGCCATCGATCGGTTCGGCACGGATGTGACGATACGGCAAACGGACGACGGCGCGTGCATCGTGCGCGCAAAGGTCGCCGTGAGCCCTTCGTTTTTCGGCTGGCTGTTTCAGTTTGGGGATCAGGTTACAATCGTTTCGCCCGCGGACGTGCGCATGCGCATGGCGCAACTGCTCGCACAGACGCAGCGGCGCTATTGAAGCGGCCTTATGCGGGCGGCGAGGGGCGCAAACGCCAAAGACGTCAGGATTTTGTTGCGGAGATGCTGTTGCCAATTCTGCATAGTCCGTATATACTGGACTTGAGGTGAAAACTGTGCCAACGCTGTCGATGTTTTACGGAATTGTCGTGTACATGCACGCGGAACGGGGCGAACGCCATAACAAGCCGCATCTGCACGCAAGATACCAGGATAACGAAATTGCGGTGGATTTTGAAGGCAACGTGCTCGAGGGCGAATTGCCGATGAAAAAACTGCGGATGCTGCTTGTATGGATGGATTTGCACGTTGAGGAGTTGGAAGCGAACTGGTCTATTCTGCAGGAAGGCGGAGATTATTTCAGGATTGATCCTTTACGGTAAGGAGGCGAACGGAACCATGCTGCAGCCAACCGCGATCAGGGTAAAGCCGTTAACGGATTATTGCCTCTATATTGAATTTGACAACGGTGAAAAGAAAGTGTTTGACGTGAAGCCGTATATCAAAGGGAATCTGTACGGCAAGCTGCACGATGCCGCTGTATTCAATTCCGTACGGACGAATGGCTATACGGTTGAATGGTCGGGCGGGCAGGATATTGCACCGCATGAACTGTACGATTACGGCAAGCCTATAGAATGAAACGGAACGCAAACATGCAACAGCCGGGACGCAAGTTCCCGGCTGCATTTTTTAAAATATGAGGCGTGACAAGAACCGCTCTACCGCACGCCGATGCGCGTGGGTGCGCGTAGGATGTGCCCGTCGCGCCACGTCTGTGCGTCGGTGACGGTGTGCCAGCCGCCGCAGTTACAGACATCCCATTCCAGATAGTGCCGCTTTTTGGGCACGGCAAAATATTGCATCAGCGCCATGATCGTGCCGCCGTGGGCCACGACGGTCAGGCCGGGTTCGTTGCTGTTCAGCGCGTCGTCCACCAGCTTGGAAAACGCCTCCGCCACGCGCAGGGTGAACTGCTTGACGTCCTCGCCGTTGGGGCACGCGCCGTAGCCGTTGCTTGCCATCCAGGTCGTATAGGCGGCGGTGCTTTGCAGCTCCTGATGGGTGCGCCCCTCAAAATCCCCGAAATGCATCTCCTTGATGCCCTCCACGGTCACAAGCGCGGCGTCGGGAAACAGCACCTCGGCCGTCTGGCGCGTGCGCTGCAGCGGGGTGATGAACACGGTTTTCGGCTGCATGGGAAGCAGCGCCCTGGCGGCGGCGGCCGCCGTGAGCCCATCGGGACAGACGGGCACATCCGTCCAGCCGCAAAAGCGTTTCTGTCCGTTCTCGGCGGTTTGGGCGTGGCGAATCAGGTATACGTCCATGCTGAATTACTCCTTGATGATGATGGGGATGCCGCAGACCAGCCGCACGACCTTTGTGGCCTGCTGCGCCAACAGGATGCACAGCCGCCCCGTCGCCTCGCGGCCCTCGCGCGCATGGCGGTCAGCGGGGATGACGCCGCTGCCGACCTCGTTGCACACCACGACTTCCTTTTGGATGAGCTTTGGCAGCAGGCTGCCGCAGCCCGACGGATCGGCCATGGCGATGGCGTGCAAATCCGTCAGCACGGGCCTGTCGTCCGCCCAGTCGGCGGACATCTGTCCGTCCAAATAGCCGAGCGAGCGCACATACGCGCGCTTTCCCGAGGCCGCGGCGCCGATGACCAGCATCATAAGCATACCACCTTTCGCACCAGTATGAAAACCGCAAGCATTGCAATTTCACACAATTGTATCAAATACCCTGCCAAATCGCCGCTCATGCCGCCAAAGCGCCGTTGGGAAAGGAGGCGCACATACCCGCCGCACAGCAGGCTTGCGGCGGCCATGGCGACGCCTGCGGAGATATCCATGCAGATTAGCCCCGCCGTGCCGAGCAAAAACCACATCGCCAGCACCGTGCCCGACGTCCCGGCGGAAGCGTCGCGGAACGTGGTCAGCAGGCCCGCGCCGCCCGCGGCGGGGAAGCACGCCGCGCCAAGCCCGCCCACGGCGCGGCTGACGACGGGGATGAGCGCCATGATGGCGGCGGCTTCCCGTGCGCGCGGCAGCTCCGTACACAGCGCAAAGTAGAGCAGCAGGTATGCCGAAACGCCCATCACCGCAAACGCGCCTGTGTGCGGGTCCTTCATGATCTCGCGCCGCCGCGCGGGCGGGGCGTGGCTTGCCATGGCGTCGGATACGTCCATGAGTCCGTCGAGATGGATGCCGCCCGATATCCAAACGGGCAGCAGCGTCAGGCCCGCCGCAAACAGTATCTGCCCGAAGTCAAGCTTTTGGCAAAGCCAAAACCAGCCGCACACGGTCAGCCCGATGACCAAGCCCACCGTCGGCAGCGCGGCAAGCGCGTGGCGCATGTTGCCCTTGTCCCAGTTGAGCTTTGGCATGGGCAGTATGGAAAACATGGCAAACGCCATGCCGAGGCTTCGGAGGATGTTCATATCGGCAGCGCTCCTTTCCGTACAAGCGGAATCCCCGCAACCAGCTCGGCGACGCAATCAAACCGCGCTGCCAACGCAGCGTTGAGGCGGCCGAGCGTTTCCACATAGCGCATGGTGGAGGCGTCATACCCGCCGCCGTCGCTGCCGACGTCGTTGGTGACGACGATGAGCGTTTCGCAAAGCGCTTCCAGGCGCCCGACGCCGTCCAGAATGGCTTGGTATGCGCCCGCGCCCGCGCCGTCGGGCGAAAACATCTCGTTGGCGGTAAGGTTACACAGGCATTCCAGCAGAATGGCGCCGTACGGCGCGTCGACGGACAGGCCCCGTAAATCCGTGTACCGCTCCACGGTCACAAACCCCTTGCCCTGCCGCATGGCCCGATGGCGCAGGATGCGCTGCGCGCCCTCGCCGCCGTACGGCAGCATCGTGGCAAGGTAGCAAACAGGGCCGTTGGCCGCTGTTGCCAACCGCTCGGCATAGGTGCTTTTTCCGCAGGCGGAGCCGCCCGTGAGCAATATCCGCATACTGCCTCCCTTACATGCCGATATCGGCATAGGTCATGAGCCGGTCGTACACCGACAGCGCCATATCCAATAATGGCAGCGCGGCCACCGCGCCCGTGCCCTCGCCAAGGCGCATGTTGGCGCAAATCAGCGGCTGAAGGCCCAGCGTTTGCAGGATCATGCCGCCCGCGGGCTCGGCGGAGATGTGGCTTGCCAGCATGGCGTGCTGCGCGCTGGGGCACAGCCTAACGGCGGTCAGCGCGGCCACGGAGCTGATGAAGCCGTCGATCACCACAGGCATGCGGTTTTTCGCGCCGCCCAGGAACACCCCGCACAGCCCCGCGATATCGAGCCCGCCAAGCTTGTGCAGCACATCGAACGCATCGACGGGATCGGGGCGGTTGACGGCAATGCCGCGCTCGATGGCGGCAAGCTTTCGCGTCAGGCCCGCGTCGGACAGCCCCGCGCCGCGGCCCGTGACATCGGTGACCGCACAGCCCGTGAGCACCGCGGCCATGGCGGCGGAGGTGGTGGTGTTGCCAATGCCCATCTCGCCCGTGAGCAGGATATCGTAGCCCGCCCGCTTGCAATCGTCCGCCAGCGCCATGCCCGCCTCGATGGCGCGCTCCGCTTCGTCGGCGGTCATGGCGGGGCCAAGCGTAAAATCACTGGTGCCGTCCGCAATGCGGCGGCGAATAAGCCGCGGCTCGTCCACTGCGCGCATCAGTCCCATATCGACGGGGATGACGTCGGCGCGGGCATAGTCGGCCATGATGCACACCGAGGAGCGATGCTTGGCGATAAACGCGCTCATCACGCCCGTAATATGCACGGGCGTTTGCGCCACGCCCTGCCTGCAAACGCCGTTGTCGGCGCACAGCACCAGCACCGCGCGCTTGTTTAACCGCACCTTGGGCGTATCCATGACGCCCGCCATACGGGTAACGGCCGTTTCCAGCGCGCCAAGGCTGCCGATGGGCTTGGCGATATCGTCCCAGCGGCGGGCGGCCTCGGCCGTGGCGCGCTCGCTGACGGGCGGGATGCTGCTGTTGAAGGCTGTAAAGTTCATTCCGTTTTCTCCTCCCATTGGGAAAGCATGGCCTGCATGCGCGCGTACACATCGGTATGGTAAACGGTCTGTAGGTTCTGCCGCGTCAAGACATCGTCCATCGGCCCAAATGATTGCACCGTGCCGCCGTTTAGCAGCAGCGCGTGCGTGCCGTAGGCTTTGGCAAGGCTTAAATCGTGCACAACCGATACGACGGCGCGCTGCGGCTGCCTGAGCCAATCCGCAATCAGGCCGAACACCTGCTCCTGATAGACCAAATCCAGGTGGTTGCTGGGCTCGTCCAGCAGCAGCAGACGCGGGTTTTGCGCAAACACCTGCGCAAGAAACGTCCTTTGCAGCTCCCCGCCCGAAAGCGTCAGGGCGGATTGTTCCTGCATGCCCGTCAGCCCCGTCATCTCCAGCGCGCGCAGGATATGCGCCTTGTCGTCATTGCCGCCGCTGCCAAAGAGGCCGCCCGCATAGGCGTAGCGGCCCATCTCCACAATCTGCCGAACCGTAAAGGCATAGCCGACGGATTGGTGCTGCATCAGCACGCCCATCCGCCTTGCAAGCTCACGCGGCTTGCTTTTCCCGACGTCCGCGCCTTCAAACAGCACCCGTCCCGTGTACGGCGCGCACTGTGAGATGGCGTTGATGAGCGTGCTCTTGCCCGCGCCGTTGGGGCCGACGATCATCAGCCACTGCCCCGCTTGGACGGAGAAGCCGACGCGGTCAAGCAGCGTGAGGCTGCCGTAGCGCACGGACAGATCGCTTACCTTAAGCACGGCCGTTCCTCCTTGCAACGTAGAATATGTACACAAACAGCACCGTGCCAATCAGTGAGGTTACCACGCCGATGGGCAGCTCCAACGGGTTGAGCAGCACGCGCGCGGCCAGGTCGGAAAGCATCAGGAAGATGGCGCCGCCGAACAGGCACGCAGGCAGCAGGCGGCGGTGATCGGGCCCCACAAGCATGCGCGCCATGTGCGGCGCGACCAGCCCCACAAAGCCGATCGTGCCGCCGATGGATACGCACACGCCGATCAGGGCAGATACGGCAATGAGTATGGTCAGCTTGACCCGCCGCACGTTGACGCCGATGTGACGCGCGTTGTCCTCGCCGATGGCAAAGGCGTTGAGCGCGTTGGCGTGGGAGAGGATCACCGCGCCGCACACAACGAGCGCAATCAAAAGCAGCAGCGCGTCCCGATAGCCGCTGCCCGAGAGGCTGCCCATGGTCCAAAAGGTGATGTGCTTGAGTTTATCGGGCCGCAGCGTGATGATCAGCGACAGAAAACCCGAGACGAACATCGAAAAGATCACCCCGATGAGGATGATGGTGTTGGTGGAAAACGAGCAGTCCATGCGGTACGCAAGCGAGAGAATCAGCAACAGCGACAAAAACGCAAACAGGATGGCCATGACGGTGGTGCCCGCAAACGGCAGATTGGGCAGCGCAATGCCAAAAGCGATGGCCAGCGCCGCGCCGAGCGACGCGCCCGACGATACGCCCAGCGTGGAGCCGTCGGCCAGCGGGTTTTTGAGCAAGCCCTGCATCGCGCCGCCGCACAGCGAAAGCGCCGCGCCCGTCAGCAGTACGCACAGCACCCTTGGCAGCCGCACCGCGCCGATGATGGCCGATGCGGTCACGCGTGCGGGAACGGGCGTGCCAAACAGCACGCGGCCGATGATGGCTGCGGTATCGCGCATGGGCACGCGCACGCTGCCCACGGATACGCAAACGCACAGCGTAACCAGCGTCGCCCCGGAAAACAGCACATATGCCCATGCGCCAAAGCCTTCCCGTTTTGGTTTCATACGCCTCCGTGTGCGGCGGGTGGACGGCCTGCGCCGCCCCCGCCGTCAAGTTTTGTTATGCCGCCGCGTCCAGCGCTTCGACGCCGTAAACAAACTCGTACAGCAGCTCCGCCCCGTCCACAAGACGCTGCGTGGGGCGGGAGAGTTCATCGTTGGTCAGGTTGAGGATGGCGGCGTTTTGTACCGCCGTCACGTTCTCCCAGCCCTTGCGGGCAAGGATTTCCTCCGTGGGCGTAGGGCCCTCGCCGTAGTACATGGAGATGGTCACAATGTAATCGGGGTTGCGCTCCAACACCTGCTCCTCGGAGATTTCCGCCCAGCCCGTCACGTCGGCAAAGCAGTTGGTCAGGTGGAGCATGGCGGCGATTTCATCCATAAACGTTCCCGCGCCCGCCGTCCACAGGCCGTATTGCAGCGGGGAAACCTCAAAGTAGACGGTTTTGCCGTCGGCGTCCGCCGTTTCGGCCGAAAGCTTGGCAAAGGCGGCCTGCATGTTGTCCGTGACGGCTTTGGCCTCGGCGGATTTGCCCGTGAGCGCGCCGATCATATCGATGGCGGCGTAGACGCCCGCAATGTCCGTCTCCTTGGAGACGACCACTTGGATGCCCGCCTGCTCGAGCGCTGCAATCTGTTCCTCGGACTGCGCCATGGTGCTCATCAGCACCACCTGCGGCTCCAGCGCGATGATCTGCTCCAGGTTGGTTTCAAAGCCCGATTGCACGGAGGGCGCATCGAGCGCCTCGGGCGGGTAGTTGCAGTACTCGCCGCGGCCCACGAGCAGCTCGCCCGCGCCCACGGCATACAGGTTTTCGCAATCGGATGCGGTCAGCGCCACAATGCGCGTAATCGGCGCGTCCACCGTGACGGTGCGGCCCGCCATATCCGTAACGGTGACGCGTTCGGCGGCGGGCGCATCGGAAGGTGTGTTGGTCGCGCTCGGCTCCGCTATGGGGGTTGCGGGGGCCTTGGCACAGGCGGCGCAAAGGAGCAGGACGCTGAGGATTGTCGAAAGGATGCGGGAGACGGTTTTGGTTCGGTTCATGGGTTGATTCCTCCAAAGTCGATATTACAAATGAAATGGCGGAGGAAGCGGGGGAAAGCAAAAAACGGCCGTTCCTTGAGTAAGGAACAACCGTGCGCTTCGGACAAAGGTCCGTTCATAGCATATCCCAACCCCAGAAGCATCTTTGTGTAAACAGGTCTCCCGACTTGGCTTCATCCTTGCGGACGCCTTCCCGCCCGATGGCAGTGGCATCTGTCCGTTCGTCAGCTTCACGGTTACTGGGATAGTTCGGAATTCGCATCCGATTCCCTCGACGCTTCTCAGCGTCGGCACAACTGTGCGGATACACACGCTATTCATTTGTTCGTTCAATGTATCACCGTCCCGTGCCGTTGTCAAGAACAGGGAACAACTTTACAAATGCGCGTTTCATCCAGTATACTGGAGAAGGATTGAACGATGAAGGAGCGCGCCGTAGAATGACCATTCAGCAATTGGAATACTTTCACGTTATGGCCAGCATGCTGCATTACACCAATGCGGCGGCTGTGCTGCACATTTCGCAGCCGGGCTTAAGCCGCGCCATACGCGAGATGGAAAAGGAAATCGGCGTGCCGCTGTTCGATACGCTCGGCAAACGCGTGGTGCTCACCCGCTACGGGCAGGAGTTTTTGCCGTACGCAAGCAACATGCTTGAACAGATGGACGCCGCAAAGAAGATGATTGCGCAGATGATGAGCACCGAGGGCGCGGTGATTTCGCTGGGCTACCTGCACAGCGTCGGCACCGATATTCTGCCCGCCATGATCGAAAAGTTTTTGTCCACCGAGCCGCAGGGCGCGGTCAGCTTCAAGTTTTTCCAGGGGCTCAACAGCGAGAACATCGCCAAGCTGCTGGCGGGCACCATCGATCTGGCGTTCACGGCCGAGTCGGATCAGATGGGGCTGTGCTCCGTGCCCGCGTTTTCCCAGCAGCTCAACGTCACCGTGGGCAGCGGCTACCATCTGGCCGAGAAGGAGCGCATCACCATCGAGGAACTGAAGGGCGAGCCGATGGTGGTCACCAAGCGCGGCAGCAGCCTCAGGGATATCACCGAGCGGCTGTTTGCCGATGCGGGCATCACCCCCAACATCGTGTTCGAGGCGGATGAGTGCAGCGCCATGGCCGTGTTTGCCGGCGCAAACCTCGGCGTGGCCATCATGCCCAAGATGAACTCCGCCACCTTGCAAAAGCTCAAGGTGATTGAGCTGGATGTGCCCAGCGGCCAAAACATGCGCACCATGTACCTTACCTGGCCCAACAACCGCACCCGCACGCCCGCGGTGGAGGCGTTCAAGCGCTTCGTTATCCGCGAGTACGAGCAGGGCAGAATGTAATCGCCGCGTCAACAGTATACAAGAAACGCCCATCCGCAATGGACAGGCGTTTTTTATTTGCTTGCTGTGCTTAGTCGCTCAGTCGGCAGAAGGCCTGGCGGCCGAATGCGTCGGCCAGTTGCAGCACGGGGTCGTTGATGCCGTTGAGCGGTAGCTTTAGCGGCAGCTTGGGGCGGCAGTTGGCGGTGTTCGGCAGGAACGTTTCGCCCTCCACGGTGCCGATGGCTGCGTAGACCAGCGGGCAGTTCTTTTCAAAATAGGCCGTATCCACCACCACAGCCTCCCTTGCGCCGCTGCCCGTGCGGGAAAAGCGCAGCGTGACGGGCGCGGTGCAGGGTGGATAGGTCAGCGTCATGCGGTGCGCGTCGTCGAGGAAGGAGAGGTTTTGCGCCTGCTTAAGCATGCGCGCACGGAACACATACATGGCGTACGGCGATGCGTCCACGGCCACATATCGGCGGCCGAGCTTTGCCGCCGCGGCGGCGGTGGTGCCACTGCCCGAAAACAGGTCCATCACCAGGTCGTTCGGCCGTGACGAGGCCAGCAGGATGCGCCGTAGCAGCGCCTCGGGCTTTTGGGTGCCGTAGCCCACGCGCTCGCTGTCCTTTTGCTGCAGGTGCGCGATATCGTCCCACACGTCGGAAGGGTATACGGGCGTATCCTCGTAGTAGGTGTAGGTTTTGCCGCCCGAACGGATGGAAAAGCCCACGCGCCCCGCTTCGTCGATGAAGCGCTTCATGTGGTTGCGCTTTTCGGGCCCGCGGGGCTTGCCCACGGCGGTGATATCGAAATATACGCTGCGGCTTTTTCGGTAGAACAGGATGGTATCGTGTTTTCTGGGGTAGTAGCGTGTGCTGCGGCCGCCCGTTTTGTAGCACCAGACGATTTCGTTGAGGAAGTTGCCCGCGCCAAAGATCTCGTCGAGCATGAGGCGCAGCTTGGCGTTCATGCGGTGGTCGATGTGCAGGTACAGTGAGCCTTCCTTGGAAAGCAGCCGATGGCAGCCCGTGAGCACCGTGCGCATCAGCGCCAGGTAATCCTCCTCGGAAAGCGCATCCGTAAACGCGGGCAGCCGAATGCTCTTGCCCGCTGCATGCATGCGGAGGTGGAACGTATCGCCCGTGCCAAACGGCGGATCGAGGTAGATGAGCGTGACCTTGCCGCCGTAATCGGCAATGAGGCGATCCGGCGCGGTTTCGGCGCGCTCCAGCAGGAACGTGCCCGGGCCGCCTACGGCGTGCCGCTCGGCGGTGCAAACGATTTGCTGCATGGCGTTACCTCCCAAACGGATTGACGCATGTCGGGTCAGATCGGTTTATTGTACTCCCACGCGGAGGAGATGTGCTGCTTGGTATAGTCCATGGCCTGCTGGGCGTTGCGCGAGGCCAGAGCGTCGAATATGTTGCGGTGCTCGACGAGGGATACGCTTGCACGGTTGGGGATGGTGAGGGAGCTTTGGCGCGCGCGCATGATGTTGCGGTGCAGGCTTGCAAGGATATTTTTGAGCGTGCGGCTGTTGCAGGCTTCGTAGATGGCGGAATGGAACTGCGTATCGAGGCTTGTGACGTGTTCGATATCGTTTTTCCGGGTGTAGAACTCCATCAGCTCCATAATTTCCCGCATGCGCTTGATCTGCTCATCCGTGATGCGCTCGGCCGCCCAGTAGGCCGCCTGCCCTTCCAGCAGATAGCGGATGGTGTATACGTCCAGCACATCCTCGCTGGTAAAGCCCGTGACCACCACGCCGCGGTTGGGCTGGGAGGAAACCAGATCTTCCAATTCAAGCTGCTTGATGGCCTCGCGCACGGGCGTACGGCTGACGCCCAGCTCCTTGGCGATCGTTTGCTCCACAAGGTACTCTCCCGTGGGATAGCGCCCGTCGGCGATCCCGTCGCGCAGGTGACGGTACACCCTGTTGGATAACGAATTGTTGTCGGAATTCGGCATGCCTGACATGTATCGATCACTCCCTTAATGGGGCTGCGGAGGGGTAAGGCTCCGCTATGTAAATCGCCCCGTTTCCGTGCGTATGATGGCGCTTATGTATGTAGTGTATCCTTTTTTTTCGGCAAACACAAGCCCTTTGTGTCCCGCGCAATGGGCATGATACGCCTGTGAAACGCATATAGTGCGGTAATGACGGAACAAACATGCAAGCAATGCAACTGGAAGGCGGATCTGCTGCCGTATCTGCCGCAATCGGTGCGGGCGCTCCTTGGCGGGCTGGATGCAAGGCTGCCGCTGGAGGAGATACGCATCCGCGCCGAGCGGCCCGTGCAGCTCTGCTTCGGGGGCTATGAACGGCTCCTGTACGCGGGCGGGCGCAGGCCGCCCGTGACGGCGGGGGATTGCAGGGAGCTGATGCTGCGGCTGTGCGAGCATTCCGTCTATGCGCGCGGCACGGAGCTCAACAACGGATTTTTGACGCTGCCCGGCGGCTATCGGGTAGGGCTTTGCGGCGGCGTGATGGCCAACGGCGAGAGCATCGACCGATTGACGGACGTTACGGGCTTCAACATCCGCATTGCGCGCGCGCTGCCCGGGTGCGCCGAGGGACTGCTGCCGATGCTTGCGCAATCCGGGCGCTTGCTCAACACCCTGATCGTATCCGCCCCCGGCTGCGGCAAGACCACGTTGATGCGGGATATTGCCAGGCTGTGCTCCGCGGGCGCGCGGGAGGTAAAGCCTTGCCGCGTGGCGGTGGTGGATACCCGCTACGAGCTGACGGGCAGCGTGGACGGCGTGCCGCAGCTGGATATCGGGCCGCGCACCGATGTGCTCGCGGGCGCGCCGCGTGCGGCGGGGATGCGCATGATGGTGGTCAACATGGCGCCCGATATCGTGGTGACGGATGAGATTGCAACGGTTTCGGATGCGCGCGCCGTGCTGGACGCGGCCGCGTGCGGCGTGACGGTGGCGGCCAGCGCGCACGCGGGCAGCGTGGGGGAGCTGATGCAAAAGCGCGCCATGTGGCAGCTGTTGCAGGCGCGGGTCTTTCGGCGCATCGTGCTGCTGGGGAGATCGCCGCGGGTGGGCACGGTGGAACGGGTGTATGACGAGGGACTGCAAAATTTGCCGTGGGAGGGTGCTGTATGCTGCGAACGGTTGCCGTGCTGATGTGCGCGCTCCTGTGCGCGCTGTGGGGCGTGAAAAGCTCGCTTTCGCTCAAAATCAGGCGCGATATGCTGTGCGCCGTGACCGAGGGGGTGGAGCGGCTTTCCGTCGGCATGGAGCACACCAACCGCCCGCTGGCCACGCTGCTGTACGGCTGCGGGCACGGCAGGGCGCAGCCGCTGTTTTCCGCCGTGGCGGATAATCTGCTTTGCGGCATGGGCGGCGCGGATGCGTGGACGGAGGCCATCGGCCGCATGCCGACGGGGCTGACGGAGGAGGACATTGCCATTTTAACGGATTTTTCCCTTACACTCGGGCAATCGACCGACGGATGCAGCGCGGCAATACCGAGATGGCGCTGGCAAGCCTGCGCGCTGCCCGCGCCGAGGCCGAGAATGCCTATGCCACCAAGGGGCGCATATACAGCGCCATGGGCGCGCTGCTGGGCGCGTGCGTGGCGATACTGCTATGGTAGGCGGTATGGCGTAATGGAAGTGGAGATGCTGTTTAAGATTGCGGGCGTGGGCATCGTGGCGGCTATCGTGACGCAATTGCTCAAGCAGAGCGGGCGCGATGAAATGGCTACCATCGCCGCCATCGCGGGGCTTATCATCGGGCTGATGATGATGCTGGATATGGTGGAGGAGCTGTTTACCAACGTGCGCGCCGTATTCAACCTGTACTGAGGAGAGCGGGCATGAAGCTGATGCAGATACTGGTCATCGCCGTGGGCGGCGTGGCGCTGGCCGCCGTGGTGCGGCCCATCCGCAAGGAGATGGGCATGCTCATCGGCGCGGCCACGGGGCTGATCGTACTGGGGGCGGCGGTGGCGGAGTGGAGCGGGCTGATCGACGCGCTGCGGGAATTTGCCGCAGCCTACGGCGTGGACACGGGCTATATCGGGCTGCTTTTAAAGATCATCGGCATTGCGTACCTGGCGCAGTTTGGCGCGCAGATCTGCACCGACGCAGGTGAAACGGCGGTGGCGGGCAAGGTGGAGCTGTTCGGGCGGGTGATGATACTGCTCAACGCCTTCCCAGCCGCCGCCATGACGGTGGCCACCGCCGTGGAGCTATTGGGCGGCAAGCCGTGAGGCGGGCATGGTGCGGGCTTGCGGCGCTGGCTGCCGTGCTGCTGCTGCCCTGTGCGCGGACGCTGGCCGAGCCTGAGGAGACGCCGCCGCCCGACTTATCCGTGTCCGACGGCGTATCGGCCTGGACGGATACGCTGGACTGGGCGGAGCTGGAGCGGCTGATGGCGCTGCTGCCAAACGAGGTGCGCGCGCTGTGGGGCGGCATGGGCGCGGCGGACACGGCACGGGAGATCGCGCAATCGGGCACATGGGCGCTTGGCGGCGCGGGGAGGGTGTGGAGCGCCATCGGCGCGCTGCTGGAAACGGAGCGGAAGGCGCTTTGGGGCACGGCGGCCGCGCTTGTGGGGCTGACGCTGATGGGCGGCATCGTCGGCTCGCTCGGCGGCGACGGCAAAAGCGGCGTGCAGGATGCGGCGGGGTTTGTGTGCCGCTGCTTTACGCTCAGCGCGGTGCTGGCAGCGTTTGCGGGCGCATCCAAAAACGCCGTGGAGGGACTGCGGATCATGTGCGGCTGCATGGAGGCGGCCACGCCCGTGCTGATGACGCTCTTGACCGCGCTGGGGGGCACGGCGAGCGTGGGCGTGTATCAGCCCGCCATGGCGCTGTTAAGCGGCAGCGTGGGTAAGGTGATGGAGGGCGTGGTTGCGCCGCTGACCATGTGCGCGGGGCTGCTGGGCCTGTTTGAGCAGGTGGCGGAGCGGGTGCGGCTGGGGGAGCTGAGCGGGCTGATCCGCACCTGCCTCAAGTGGGCCATCGGGCTGATGGACACGCTGTATGCGGCCGTGACCACGCTGGGCGGCATGACGGCGGCGGCGTTCGACGGCGTAACGGTGCGCACGGCCAAGTATGCCGCAGGCAGCCTGTTACCGATGGCGGGGAGCCTGGTGACGGGATCGTTCGATGTGGCGCTGGGGTGCGCGGCGCTGGTGAAAAACGCCGTGGGGCTGACCAGCGTACTCATCTGCGTGGGGCTGATGCTTTCCCCCATGGTGAAGCTCGCGGCCACCATGCTCATGCTGCGCATCGCCGCGGCCATAACGGAGCCCATTGCGGACAAGAAGCAGACGGGCATGCTGCGCGTGGGCGCGGATATGATGGGCATGCTGCTCACCGCCAACGCCGTGGCCATGGGCATGTTTTTGATCACCGTGGGGCTGGTGACGGGCGTGGGCGGCGTGGGCTGGATCGGGTGACGGCATGCAGACGATCGAAACGTTTACGGCCAATGTGATTGCGCTGTCGATGTGCGTGGCGCTGGCGGAGTACGCCATCCCCGCGGGCACGCTTAAAAACACCGTGTCGGTGGCGGTGGGGCTGGTGTTTTTATCCGCTCTGGCTGATCAGATATTGGTCATATTTGCGCACTGGGGGGTATAAACATGCAAACAGATACACATTTTGCGCGGCCCGAGCGAAAGCGCATCGGACGCTTTTGGGAACGGCTGACGGGCGCCATCCGCAACAACAAGCGGCTGGAGTACGCCGTGTACGGGGGCATTGCGCTGATTGCGGTGATACTGTACGCGGCAAGCCTCATGCCGAAAAAAGCGGACGAGGGGCCGTTGACCAAGGCGTCCGAGCCGACGCAGGCGGCGCGCGTGGAGCAGCGGCTTCGATCGGTGCTCGGCTGCATCCGCGGCGCGGGCAGGGTGGAGGTGATGGTCACCTACGAATCGGGCACGGAGCTTGTGACGGCCATGAGCACCAACGTTTCGGGCAACGCCTCGGAAACCAGCGACGGGCAGAAGCTCAGCGTCACATCCCAAACGACCCAGTCCAGCCAGCCCGCCACCGTCGACGGCGCAGGTGGCAACGAGCCCATCATCCTGATGGAAAAGGAGCCCGCCGTGCGCGGCGTGATCGTGGTGGCGGAGGGAGCGGCGGATATCCGCGTCAAGCTGGATTTGCAGCGCGCGGTGCAGGCGGTGCTCGACGTGCCGCTGTCCAAGATAGAGGTGTTTGAACTATCGTCGGCAACGGCTGCCGATGCAAGGGAATGAAGGAGGGATAACCATGAAAAGGAGCAGCGGCATGAATACGAAGGTGAACGGAAGGCTTTGGACGCTGTGCGGCGTTGCGCTGATACTGGTGGGCGCGGTGGCGGTCAACCTGATTGTCAACAGGGACAAGGCGGCGGATGCCGACAGCGTGCAGGCCTCGGCACAGACGGGACAGCCCGCGGCCGCGGCGCAGAAGGGCTTTTTTGAATCGTTCCGCATGGAGCGGGATGAAACGCGCGAGCAGGAGATCGCCTACATCGACACCATCATCGTGCAGGGCGCGGACGCGGAGACCATGGCCGACGCCCAGCAGCAGAAGCTGGCCATCGTGGACGCCATGGAAAAGGAGATGACCATCGAAAGCCTGCTGCGCGCCAAGGGCTTTGCCGATGCGGCGGTGACGCTGCACGCGGGCGCCGTCAACGTGGTCTTGCAGGCGGAGACGCTTTCGCCCGAGCAGGTGGCGCAGGTGCTGGATATCATCGTGCGTGAAACGGGAGAAAAGACGGACAATATCAAGATTACAACCGCGCAGTAGCCGCCGTCGCGTCACACAAAGGACCCAAAGGTTCACAAGGAATGTGTATTTACATCGAATTGGAACGCTGATATAATGAAGCCAAACAATGCAGGAGGTGTACCATGGAAGAGAAGCAATTGGACGCTGTGGTCGGCGAAAACAATACCGACGGCGGAAAGATCATATTTGCAGACGACGTGGTGGCGACCATCGCGGCGCTGGCAACCAACGAAGTGGAAGGCGTATCGGGCATGAGCGGCGGCGTGATGGTGGATCTGTCCGAGCGGCTTGGCCGCAAGAACATCACCAAGGGCGTCAAGGTGGAGGTCGGCACGGAGGAAGTGGCCATCGACATCTCCGTCAACATTTGCTACGGTTATCGCATCCGCGAGGTGTGCTGCAACATCCAGCAGTCCGTCAGGGACGCGCTGGAGACGATGACGGGCCTCAGGGTCGTCGAGGTGAACGTGTTTGTGCAGTCGGTCACGTTTGAGCCCACCGAGTCGCCGCGCGCGGCCAAAAAACGCGAGAAGGAAGCGCAAAAGGAAGCCGAGCTTGCCGAACAGGCAGCCGCCGAAGCGACAGAGGAATAACGCACCGATTCAAAAAAGATGATGTAACGTCATATCTGTTGACGCGGGCGGAGCATGCCTCCGCCCGATATGCAAAAGAAAGGGAATTTTCCTTATGAAACTCAGTATTTTTGACCGTATCCTGCTTGCGCTGCTGCTGATTGTGGCCATCGTATCGTCGTTTGTGCTGTTCGGGATGGCGGCCAACATCATACAGCAGACCGTGGTGGAGGATTTCATCGGCCTGTTCTATCTGTATCGGCAGAACGCCCTCATTCTGGCGGGCGCGGGCCTTGTGCTGCTGCTGATTTCGCTCAAGCTCCTGTTTGCGGGCCGCGGCAAGGGCAAAAAGGAAGCGGGACCCGCCAGCACCGTGATGACGCAGAACGAAAACGGCGGCACCTACATTGCGCTGGACGTGCTGGATACCATGGTCAAGCAGCGTTGCAGTGCGGAGACGCGCATCAGCGATTGCCAAACCACCATCCGCCCCGTCGATAACGGCATCAACATCGGCGTGCGGCTGTCGGTGGTGCCCGATACGGATCTGACGGCGCTGACGACGCAATTGCAGCAGTCGCTCAAGGATTACATCCAAAATTCCACCGGCATTCATGTCAACGAGGTAGGCATTCTCATCGAGCGCGCGGAATCGCCCGCGCTGCCCGCCCGCGCCGAGTAAGGAGCACGCTATGCTGGAAAAACTGATTGGCTTTATTAAGGATCACAAGTGGACAATCCTGTTCGTCCTGTTCGGGCTGTTGTTTGCCATCCTGCTGATGACCATCGGCTTTTGGCGCACCATCCTGGTGCTGGCCATTGCGGCGGTGTGCTTCTACCTTGGGGTGATCATGGACAGCGACGGCGTGGATGGCATTCGGGCGTTTTTCAAGCGCCTGTTTGGCGGGAAAAATCAATGAGCCGACCCAAAGCCCGCGAGGTGGCGGTGATGATGGTCTATGCCTCGCTGCTCGGCGGTGCGGAAACGCCCGACGACGTGTGCGGCATGATGGAGCTTTCCGAAACGCTGGACGAGGCGGATCGCGCGTATGTGCAGGATGTCGTCGGCGGCGTGCAGGCGCAGGCAAAGGAGCTGGACGAGCTGATTGCAAGCCACGCGGTCGGCTGGAAGCTGGATCGGATCGCGCGCGTGGACCTGTCCATCCTGCGCGTGGCGCTGTACGAGATGCTGCATCGGGACGACGTGCCCACGGGCGCGGCCATCAACGAGGCGGTGGAGCTGGCCAAGCGCTACGGCGAGGAAAAGTCCTTTGCGTTCATCAACGGCATCCTTGGCACGGTATCGCGCGAGGGCTCGCCCGCATGACGCATACGTCGCATAACGCATTTTGAACCAATCGGGACGGATGCAGCCGCGGAGACGGGCGCTGCAATCCGTCCCTGTTACGGATAGGACAGGCCTGCAACCCCCGTTGCATGCTTATGCCCGAAACGATCAAGGGAGGCGGCATGTCGGAAGCGGTTTTAACCGTCAGCGCGCTCAACGAATATGTATCCTGCCTCATCGGCGGCGACCCGATGCTCAAAAGCCTGCGCGTGCGCGGCGAGATCAGCGGGTTTAAGCGCCATACGTCGGGGCACCTGTACTTTTCCCTCAAGGATGAGGGCGCTTTGGTGCGGTGCGTAATGTTTCGGCAGCAGGCCATAGGGCTGACGTTTCAGCCCAAGGACGGCATGCTTGTGGAGCTGATCGGCAACGCCTCGCTGTACACGCGCGACGGCTCGTTCCAGCTCTACGCCAAAAGGCTTACGCAGCAGGGCGAGGGCGCGCTGTACCAAAAGTTTTGCCAACTGCGGGATCGCCTGGAGCGCGAGGGCCTGTTCGACCCGGCGCACAAAAAGCCCCTGCCGTTTTTGCCCCGCTGCGTGGGCGTGGTCACCAGCCAAACGGGCGCGGCGGTGCAGGATATCATCCAAATCATCGGCAGGCGCTTCCCCGATATGCCCATCGTGCTCGCGCCCGTCAAGGTGCAGGGCGAGGGCGCGGCGGAGGAGATTGCCAAGGCCATACGCCGCTTGAACCAACTGCGCGCGTGCGATGTGATGATCGTGGGCCGCGGCGGCGGCAGCATGGAGGATCTGTGGGCGTTCAACGAGCCTGCGGTAGCCTATGCCATCCATGAAAGCGAGATTCCCGTCGTCAGCGCCGTGGGGCATGAGACGGATTTTTCCATTGCGGATTTTGCGGCGGATCTGCGCGCGCCCACCCCGTCGGCCGCGGCGGAGCTGGCGGTGCCGATCGATGCGGAATGCCGCGCGGCCGTCCATGACGGCGCCGAGCGGCTGGGCCGCGCATTGACCGCCTCGCTGGAACGTTCGCGCGCAAGGGTGCGGCTCTCCGCGGCGTCGCGGGCGTTCTATCTGCTGCATAACCGCCTGGTCAACGAGCGGCAGGCGGCCGATCAGGCGGCGGAACGGCTGACGCGCGCCGTGTCGGATATGCTTTTTACGCGCCGCACGACGCTAACGACGCTGACGGAGCGCATCGGCACGTTGAACCCCCTGTCCACCCTGTCGCGTGGCTACGCGTTTGTGGCCGATGCGCAAGGCAGGGCGGTGGGCTCGGCAAACGCGCTGCACAGGGGCGACGCCGTCACCCTGACGTTTCAGGACGGCGCGGCCGACGCCACCATACAATCGATTTCGGGTAAGGAGTAAACGATGGACGAGACGGTACGGTTTGAAGACAAAATGGGCGCGCTCGATGCCGTAGTCAAGCAGCTCGAAAACGGCGAGGGGTCGCTCGACGACATGATCGGCCTGTACGAAAAGGGCATGGCGCTGGTCAAGGACTGCAACGCCCTGCTGGACGCCTACGAGGCGCGCATCACCAAGCTTTCGGGCGGCGGGGAGGACACGGTTGCAGACGCGTGAACGGATGCGCCGCTATGCGCAGTTGACCGATCAAAGGCTGGAACAGATTCTGTCCGACGCGGGCGTCTCCGAGACGCTGACCGCAAGCATGCGCTACAGCGTGTTCGCGGGCGGCAAGCGGTTGCGCCCTGCGCTGTGCCTTGGCGCGTGCGCCATGCTCGGCGGGGACGAAACGGACGCCCTGCCTGCCGCGTGCGCAGTGGAGTTGATCCACACCTATTCGCTCATCCATGACGATCTGCCGAGTTTGGACAACGACGATATGCGCCGCGGCAAGCCCAGCAATCATATGGCGTTCGGCGAGGCCAACGCCATCATCGCGGGCGACGGGCTGCAGGCGTTGGCCTTCCGCACGCTGTCCGTCATCGAAAAGCCGCGCGTGTTCGCGGCCGTGGCGGCGGGCGCATACGATATGGTCGTGGGCCAGAGCCTGGATTTGGCGGCCGACGGCGACATGGCGCGGTTTGACGCCATTCATCGATTGAAAACGGGCGCGCTGATCAAGGCAGGCGTGCTTGCGGGCGCGCTGTGCGCCGACACCGACGAGCAGGCGCTTTCCGCATTGACGGCGTTTTCGGAGCAGTACGGGCTGCTGTTTCAGGTGACGGACGATATCCTCGACGTCGAGGGCGACGCGAAAGCACTCGGCAAATCCGTCGGCAAGGACGAAACGGAGCGGAAGCTCACAAGCGTGCGCAGGCTGGGGCTCGACGGCGCCAAGCGCTGCGCCAGGGAGGCGGCCGAACGCGCGTGCGCCGCGCTGGAACCGTTCGGGGCCGACGCGGGCTTTTTCCGCGACCTAATTGACATCACCCTGCATCGGCACGCATAGACCATATCATGACTTTTGGGGGACGCATCACACATATATGAGCCGTTATCCGTTGCTTGATACCATCCATACCGTAGAGGATTACCGCCGCATTCCGCAGGATATGCTGCCCACGCTTGCCGCGCAGCTGCGCAGCTGCATGGTGGAAACCGTTGCAGGTACGGGCGGGCATTTGGCCTCCGGCCTGGGCGCGGTGGAGATCATTCTGGCCATGCACCGCGTGTTCACCAGCCCGCACGACAAGATGGTGTTTGATGTGGGGCACCAGGCGTACGCGCACAAGCTCATCACGGGCCGGCGCGAGGCGTTTGATACGCTGCGGCAGGATGGCGGCATCAGCGGCTTCCCCAAGCGCGAGGAGAGCGTGCACGACCATTTCAACACGGGCCACGCCACCACGTCCGTTTCGGCGGCGCTGGGCATGGCGCGCGCCATGGCGCTTAACGGCGAGGACGGCACGGCCGTGGCGCTCATCGGCGACGGGGCCATGACGGGCGGCATGGCGTTTGAAGCGCTCAACGACGCGGGCCAGGCGGACGTACCGCTGGTGGTCATCCTCAACGACAACGAGATGTCCATATCCGAAAACAACGGCGCGCTGCACAGGCAACTGACCAACATGCGCACCAGCCGCAGCTATGTGCGCTTTAAGCGCAGGCTTGTGCGCGTGCTGGATACGGGGCGCTTCGGGCGGCTGCTGTCGAAGCGCATGAAGAATTTCAAAAACCGCATCAAAAACTTCCTGCTGCCCAACCAGCTCTTCGAGGAGATGGGCTTTACCTACTTTGGCCCCGTGGACGGGCACGATATCGATCGGCTCGTGCGCATCTTCGGGCGCGCAAGGGATATGCGCATCCCCGTCATCGTTCACTGCGTGACGCAGAAGGGCAAGGGCTACCGCTTCTCCGAGGACGATCCGGAAAAGTTCCACGGCATTGCGCCATTCTCGGTGGAGACGGGCGCGGTGGACGCTGTGGAAGGGATCGTGCGCAAGAGCAACTCGGCTGTGTTTGGCGACGCTTTGATGCGGCTGGCCGAGCAGGACGAGCGCATCGTGGCCGTCACCGCCGCCATGAAGTGCGGCACGGGGCTGAAGGATTTTGCCGCGCGCTTCCCCGAGCGGTTTTTTGACGTATGCATTGCCGAGCAGCACGCCGTAACCATGGCCGCGGGCATGGCCGCCGAGGGGCTCAGGCCCGTTGTGGCCATCTATTCCACGTTTTTGCAGCGCGCCTACGACCAGGTGCTGCACGATATCTGCCTGATGAACCTGCCCGTGGTGCTGGCCGTCGACCGTGCGGGGCTGGTGGGCGACGACGGGGAGACGCATCAGGGTCAGTACGACGCGGCGTTCCTTGCCGATATGCCCAACATGACCGTCTACTCGCCCGCCACGCAGCAGGAGCTGGTGCATATGCTGTCGCTGGCGGTGCAAAACGGCACGCCCGCCGCCATCCGCTACAACCGCGGCTACCTGATGCAGGCGGTATCGGGCATGCCCGTGGCGTGCGGCAGGTGGGAGACGCTTTCTCCCATCGCCGAAACGACGGTCATCGCAACGGGCCCCATGGTGGAACTTGCCCTGCGCGCCATACAAACATGCCCTGCGGGGCTGATCAACGCGCGCACCATGCATCCGTTGGACGAAGAACTGCTGGACGCGGTGGGCCAAACCGCCAAGCGCGTCATCGTCATCGAGGACAGCGTGGATTGCCTTGGCCGCGCGGTGGCCGTGCGGCTGCCAAAGCGCGAGGTCATCCGCCTGCACCTGCCCAACGCCCCCATCCCGCAGGCGAGCGTTGCCAAACAGCGCGCGCGCTACGGGCTGACCGAGGCGCATCTGGAAGCTTTGATACGGGGTGACGCATGAAACGGCGGCTGGATGTATTCATGGCCGAGACGGGCTTGACCAAAAGCCGCGAGCAGGCGCGCGCCTTGATTATGGCGGGACTGGTGACGGTCAACGGCGTCAAGGCCGACAAGGCGGGAGAGGCCGTTTCCGACGACGCTGCGGTTTCGGTCAAGGAGGACGCGGTGCCGTTTGTCAGCCGCGGCGGGCTGAAGCTGCAAAAGGCGCTGGATACCTTTCCCATCGATCTCAACGGCGCGGTGGCGGCCGATATCGGCGCGTCCACGGGCGGGTTTACCGATTGCATGCTGCAGCATGGCGCAAGCGAGGTCTACGCCGTGGACGTGGGCTACGGCCAGCTCGACTGGGGCTTGCGAAACGACGCGCGCGTGCATGTGATGGAGCGCACCAACGCGCGCTACATGGAGCCGAATTGGTTCGGGTCTCTGCTGGACTTTGCCAGTATCGACGTATCGTTCATTTCGCTTTCGCGCATGCTGCCGCCGCTGCACCCATGCATGCATGCGGATGCACAGGTCGTGGCGCTCATCAAGCCGCAGTTTGAGGCGGGGCGCGGCAAGGTCGGCAAGCATGGCGTGGTGAGCGATCAAAACACGCACATCGAGGTTTGCCAAGGCGTGCTGGCGATGGCGGAGACGGCGGGCTTTACGCCCTGCGGGCTGACATTTTCGCCCATCAAGGGGCCCAAGGGAAACATTGAGTTTCTGCTGTGGCTGAAAAAGGGGACGGCACGCGCGGACGCCGCGGCGGCAATCGATATTGCCGCGGTGGCGGAGCAGGCGCATAGGGAATGCATATCATAATCGAAATATTCATTTTTCCGCTTGCATAATCCGAGAACGGGCTGTATAATATGAACACATTATGAATGAACAATCATCGCGTGCCAAAAATATGCGCCTCGGCTTTGCCGCCAATCCCGAAAAGGAGGGCGCGGAGGCGTTGTTGCATTCCCTTGTGGAAACGGCGCAAAAGCGGGGCTGCGTATGCGTGGAGTACCGCTGCGCCGACCAGGTGCGTCAGGCGGCCGAGAAGCCGTCGTTTCTGGTGGTGATCGGCGGCGACGGGTCGCTTTTGCGGTATGCAAGCGCGTGCGCCGAGTGCGGCGTCCCGCTGCTGGGGATCAACCTTGGCCGCATCGGGTTTTTGAGCGAGGTGGCGATCGATGCGTTCCCCACCGCGCTGGAACGCTTGCTCAACGGCGACTATCGGCTGGAGGCGCGTATGATGCTATCCTGCACCGTCAACGGCGGCGCGCCCTCGCTGTGCCTAAACGACATTCTGGTGTTCAAAAACTCGTTTTCGGGCACGGCGCAGATCGACGTTGCGGTGGACGGGCTGGAGGTGGGCACGGTGTTTTGCGACGGCATCATTGCCGCAACGCCAACGGGCTCCACGGCCTATTCGCTGTCCGCGGGCGGGCCTGTGGTGGCAAACGGGCTGGATACCATTGTGGTTACGCCCATCTGCTCGCACACGCTGCATGTACGGCCCATCGTATCCGCCAGAGAGGCGGAATGGACGTTTGCCGTGCACGGCAAGGGGTTTGTCGCGGCCGACGGCATGAAGATGACCACCATCGGCAACGACGATTTGATCCGCATCACGGGCGCGCGGGAGCGGGCGCTGTTTGTACGGTTTGGGGAGAAGAACGTATTTGAACTGATTCGGCAGAAGCTGAGCTGACACACAGGGACGGGAACGGAGTAACAACATGAAAGCCAAACGACACGAAATGATCACCAAGCTCATCGCGACGACCAATGTCGAAACGCAGGAGGAGCTGGCCGAAAAGCTGCGCGATTACGGCTTTTCGGTGACACAGGCGACGGTTTCGCGCGATATCAAGGAACTGCGGCTGGTCAAGGTACTCACCCCCGAGGGGCACTACCGCTATGCAACGGTAGAGCGCGCGGAGGCGGATTTGCAGGAGCGGTTCATCCGCATGTTCAGCAACTGCGTCGTTTCCGTGGTTGCCGCGGGCAACCTGATTGTGCTCAAGACCATCACGGGCAGCGCGTCGGCCGCTGCGGAGGCGGTGGACTCGCTCAAGTGGACGGAGATACTCGGCACCATCGCGGGCGACAACACCATATTCATCGCCATACGCGACGCCAAGTACGCGGGCGAACTGGTCAAAAAGTTTCAAAAGATGCTCAAGTAGGAGGACAAGCCCTTGCTGCGTCGTCTGTCCATCGGCAACATTGCGCTGATCGATCAACTGGATATGACATTTTACGATGGATTTTCCGTTATGACGGGTGAAACCGGCGCAGGAAAATCCATCATTATCGAAGCGCTCAATTTTGTGCTGGGCGAGCGCGCCAGCAGGGAACTGATCCAATCGGGCGCGGCAAAGGCGTATGCCGAGGCCACCTTTACATTGGCCGAGGGCGACGCCGTGCAGGCCGTGATGGAGGAGTTTGCCATCGAGGCGGACGAGGGCGAGCTGACGCTGTATCGCGAGCTGACGGCAGGCGGCAAGAACGTCTGCCGCGCCAACGGCATCCTCATCACCGCCAACATACTCAAGCGCATCGGGGACGCGTTGGTCGATATCCACGGCCAGCACGCGCACCAGTCCCTGCTCAACCCCAAGCTGCATATCGACCTGCTGGACGCGTTTGCGGGCGAACGGATACTGCCCGTGAAGGAGCGCGTGCGCGCCATGTGCAGGCTGGCGCAGGAGACGGCAAGGGCGCTGCAATCGGCCGAGATGGACGAGCGCGAGCGCGAGCGGCGCATCGACCTGCTAACATATCAGGTCAAGGAGATTGACGAGGCCAAGCTGACCGACGGCGAGGAGGAAACGCTCACCGAGCAGCGCGGAATCTTGCAAAACGCGCAGTCCATCATGGATGCGCTGGAGATCGGCGCCGAGGCGCTCAACGGCGAGGAGGGCGCGCTTTCCGCCATGTCCGCAGCGCAGCGGGCTCTGGACGCCATCGCCCCGTTTCACAGCGATTATGCCGATGCGGCGGATAAGCTGCGCGAGGCATACTATGCGCTGGAGGATACGGCGTACGCGGTGCGGGATATGCGAAACGGCTTTTCCTACGAGCCCAAGCAGCTCGACGAAATCGAGTGGCGGCTGGAACAGTTGACGGCGTTGAAGCGCAAGTACGGCGCAAGCATCGCGGAGGTGCTGGCCTACCGCGAAGAGAGCGTGCGGGAGCTGGAGTTGCTGGAGGGCATCGAGGAGCGCCGTGAAAAGCTGACCAAAGCCAACGAAGCCGCGCAAAACGATTATCGGCAGGCGGCGCAGGCGTTGACCGAAATCCGTCAGGAGACGGCCGCGCTGCTGAAGGAACGGCTGCTGCCCGAGCTGAATGATTTGGGCATGCCGCACGCGGCGTTTGCCGCCGAGGTGACCGAAAGCGGGACGGCGATTGCGCCCAACGGCAGCGACAATGTGGAGTTTTTGCTGTCCACCAACCGCGGCGAACCGCTCAAGCCCTTGTCCCGCGTGGCGTCGGGCGGCGAAATCTCGCGCATCATGCTGGCGTTCAAATCCGTACTGAGCGATTTGGACGGCATCCCCACGATGGTGTTTGACGAAATCGATTCGGGCATCAGCGGGCGCATCGGCACGGATGTGGCCGTTAAGATGCGGCAAATTGCCAAGCGCCATCAGGTGCTGTGCATCACGCACCTGCCGCAGATTGCCGCCTATGCAAACAGACAATATTTGGTATTTAAGCAAACCGACGGCACGCGCACGCACACCGATGCGCTGCTGCTGGACGACGAGCGCCGCGCATCGGAGATTGCGCGGATCATGGGCAGTGCGCCAGACGATGCGGTGGCCTTGCAGCACGCACGGCAATTGATGGAGGCGGCGCGGGCGTAGGAGCGCATATTTTCGGCCATCCTTCCGAAACCTAAGTGCGTTATGAAGGAATGGCTGAATGGGAAATCCCCGTTGATCGGTAAACAAAATCGAATCCGCATGCGGCTGATGCAATGCCTTGGCATATTGGCATGCGTGCCGATGATGGCGCTGTATCTGTCGGCGCCCATGCGGGCGCTGCGCGAAATGCCCGCGGCCATCCGTCTGCCGCGCGGCGCGGCGGCCGAGGATACGGCTTGGCAGCGGCCAAAATGGCTGACGGCCGATACCGTGGCGGTGCCCGTTTCGCAGCGGGGCGACGAACGGCTGACGGATATCGATCGGTTCACGCGCACCTATCGGCTGTTCGGCGTGGTGCCGATCAAGACCGTCGAGGTGCTGCGCACCGATGAGGTATACCTGGTACCCGGCGGCGCGGCGGTGGGCATCACCATCCATACGCGCGGCGTGATGGTGGTGGGCCTGGGCGCGGTGGATACCGCGGGCGGGGCGCTGAGCCCCGGCAGCGTGGCGGGCATCCGTGCGGGCGACGTAATCGTTTCCGCAGGCGGCGTGGCCGTTCGGGACGCGGAGCATCTCATGCAGCTATCCCAGTCGTGCGACGGGCTGATGACCGTAACGCTGGAACGCGAGGGCACGCGCGTGGATACCGCGGTGCGGTTGGTGGCCGACGCCGTGGACGGGGCGCTGCGCATGGGATTGTGGGTGCGCGACAGCACCGCGGGCGTTGGCACGCTTTCCTTTTACGATGCGGAAACGGGCTGGTTTGCAGCGCTCGGGCACCCCGTCAACGATGTGGATACGCAATCGCTGTTGCCTGTTGGCGAGGGCAAAATTGTATCGGCCGAGGTGCTGGATGTGCGCACGGGCGCGGAAGGGTATCCCGGCGAACTGGTGGGCGTGTTTGACGAAAGCATCGGCGCTCTGGGCGATATCCGCCTGAATACGGAGTTTGGGGTATTCGGGCCGATGCGCGCGCCCTATCAAAACCCCGTGATGTATCAACTGCCGCTCGGGTACGCGTACGAGGCGCACACGGGCGCGGCGTCCATACTGGCCACGGTATCGGATGTGGGCGTGCAGTCGTTTTCGTGCGAGATCATCCGCGTCAACGCGCAGTCCAACGCCGCCACCAAGGGCATGATTGTACAGGTGACGGATGAAAAGCTGATGGCGCAGACGGGCGGCATCGTGCAGGGCATGAGCGGCTGCCCGCTGATACAGGATGGCAAGCTGGTGGGCGTGGTCACGCATGTGTTTGTCAACGACCCCACGCGCGGGTATTGCGTGTATGCCGAATGGATGCGTGAAATCCTGCTGGGCGCCGCCAAGGCGACATAGCGCGGCAACAACGGACAGAGGGGGATGGGAGTGGGCGAATGATCAGTACGATGCTCATTGCGGGGAACAACGCCGCCGAAACGGCCGCGCTGGAAAAGGTGTTCTCCTATCTGGAGGATATTACGCTGCTGCCAGCGGTGCACGATGGCAGGGCGGCCGTTGATACCATCCTGCATCACAAGGTCGATATCCTGCTGCTGGATATGTTTTTGCAGCAGCTCGACGGGCTTTGCGTGATCGAACAGGTTGATCGGCTTGCTGAGGATCGCCGCCCGCTGATATTCGTCATGACCGATATCTCCGACGACCGCTTTTTGCACCGCGTGCGCGATAGGATCATCTATTGCTTTGTCAAGCCATTGCAATACGAGCTGGTGCAGCTTAGGGTGCTGGAGCTTTCGCGCACGGTGTACGCATCGGCCGGCGCCAAGGAGGCAAAGATTGATTTGCTGGATCGGCAGATTGCCGCGGATGTGCGCGCCATCGGCGTGCCCGCGCACCTGAAGGGCTACTATTATCTGCGCGACGCCATCCGCATCTATGCGCTCTCCAACCGTCCCACCGAGATCAGCATCACCAACGATATCTATCCCATGGTCGCCAAGATGTACAACACCCGCCCGACGCTGGTGGAGCACGCCATCCGCAACGCCATCGAGATTGCGTGGACGCGCGGCAACCTGGATACCATCTACGAATACTTCGGCTATACCGTCAACGATTACAAGGGCAAGCCCAGCAATCGGGAATTCGTGGCGATGATGGCAGAGCGCGCGCTGAACGATTTGAAGCGGCGCTGAGCGCTTTCCGTTATGCATCATCACAAATAAAACGGCGGCTGTGCGGGGTTTCCCGCACAGCCGCCGTCTGTTGCACTGCCGCAAAAGCGGTTATTTTTTGTCCTTGATGATGATGCGGTCCGCGCCGTACGGATCGGCATAATCGGCGGCATGCGTGGCAAACTGCTCGGTGATGTAGTTGCTCAGCGCCATGTTGTCGATGATGAACTCATCCAGCAGCAGCTCGCAATCCACAAACATCGTGTAGCCGTCGCCGCAGTTTTTGATCATGTAGTTATGGCTGACGAGCGTGTAGGTTTTGTTGAGGTCGAGCGGTTCGCCGCCGACCATGACGTTTTTCACGCGGTACTCGCCGCTGACGCCCGTGAACATCCCGTCCTTATCCATGGTGACGGAGGAGGGGACGTAGGTGTGGATTTCGTACGTCAGGCCCGATACCTGCAAAAAGCCGCCGAATTCCGCGGGCAGCGATTTGGTGCCAAATTCCAGCGCATCCAGTACCTGCTGGCCCGTGGCGTTGATTTTGCAGAGCATGTTGCCAAACGGGAACACCGCAAGGATTTCGCCGAAGGTGACGTCGCCCGCTTCCATGTTGGTGCGGATGCCGCCGCCGTTGGACAGGCCGATTTCGGCGTCGCCCGCGGCGCGGTATGCATCGGCGCACAGGTCGCCCAGGTTGGTTTCGGCCACGCGGATGATGCGCTCATCCGCCTTCTTGGGATCCATGACGACCAGGTCGTTGGGCAGGCTGGCGACGACGGTGTTGAGCACGGCCTCATACTCGCTCTGGCATGTTTCGATGAACGCCGTGGTGTCGTTATCGCGCATCGGGCTGTAGGAAACAAGCTTCGTCTTGGCATGGCCTTGGCCATCGATGGTCAACACGCCAAAAGACGATAGCTGCGTGCCCGTGGATGACAGCAGCACGTCCGCGCCGTCCTTGTTCTTGACCAGCTCGTTGGGCAGCACGCTGTGGGAGTGGCCGTCGAGCACGACGTCGATGCCCGTGGTGTTTTCGATCATGTTGGAGGAGATGTACGGCTCCGTGGAGGCGTCGATGCCCAGGTGGGCAAGCGCAACCACATAATCGGCGCCCTCGGCGCGCGCAGCGTCAACGGTGGCCTGCACCGCGGCCCACAGCGCTTCGCCCGTGTCATCCTGCATAAAGCCGTAGATGAAGTTGCGGTTGTCGTCCATAAAGTAGGTGGGTGTGCTGGAGGTGATGGTGCGCGGCGTGGAAATGCCCAGCAGCGCAACCTGTTTGCCCGCAATCTCCTTGATGACGTACGGCTGATAGACGGGGCTGTTATCCTTCAGGTTCACAAAGTTGAGCGAAAGCAGCGGGAACTCGGCCTGTTCGGCCAGTTCGGCAAGCCGATCCGCGCCGTAATCAAACTCGTGGTTGCCGATGGCCATGGCGTCGTAGCCCACATAGTTCATGATGTCGATGATGCTCTTGCCCTCGGTAAACGAGCCGATGGGCGCGCCCTGCACGGCGTCGCCGCAGTCCACAAGCAGCACCTCGTTGCCCTTGGCAATGAGATCCTTTTTGTAGGCGGCCAGGCCCGAGTAGCCGATGGCGCCGTCCACGGCGCAGTGGGCGTCGTTGGTGTACAGGATGGTGATGTCCTTTTGCGCGGGTGCGGCTGCCGCAGGCGTGGCCGCGGCGGGTTGCTTGGCGCAGCCGACGAACACGGCTGCCACAAGGCAGACGATCAGCACAAGCGCCGTCAACCTCTTGATGGATGGGGCATGATGTTTGAACATAAAATGCGTTCCTCCTAACAAATTTGTACGGCGGCCGTAGGGCGTATCCGACGTACATCCTTATTATAACAGATGATTCGCATTTTGGGGGTGGGTTTGGTGCGATCGGTGGGAATATATGATGCGGAACGCATGGCGGCGGACAATCCCGCATACGCTGCACCATGGGGCGGATTGGCATAAAACAGCGGACAGGCGGTGCGGCGCGCGGCGTAAGGGCTGCGGGCGTTGCCGCCTGGTGCGGCATGATGACGCTGGGCGCGGCCATGGGCAGGGCGCTGTTTGAAACGCTCCGAAAGGATGCGTTTGCGGCGCTGCTGGCGGCGGCGCAAACGGGCGAACCCGCCGCAGTGCCGTCGCTGCTGCTTTCGGTGCGGTCGGTATTGCCCATGGCGCTGTACGGCATGACGATGCTGCTGTGCGGCTGTTCGAGGTGGCTGCTGCCGCTGTGGGCGGCGGCCGTGGCGGCGGCGGGCATGGTGACGGGCGCGGCGGCGGCGGTCGGTCTGTGCCTGTGGGAAGCGGGCCATTGGCAAGTGGTGCTGGGCACGATGGGCTTGCAGGCGGTGATCCTGCTGCCGCAGATGCTGCTTATAGCGCTGTGGCCGCCGGAGCGCGCGTGGGGAACGCGCCTCCTGCCGCGGCAGGAGGCGGACGGGGCGGACGTGACGCGTTTTTTGATACGCCTGACGGTAGCCTGCGTATCGTCATCGCTGATGCAAACGGCGTCGTACGCGTGGTGGGTGCGCGCATTGTTCCGTTGACGCTTGCCCGAAGGGCATGGTACACTAACGCCGTGAGGTGAACAACATGAAACGACGCGTGATACTGATTGTACTGGATAGCGTAGGCATCGGCGCCATGCCCGATGCGGCGCGGTTTGGCGACGAGGGCGCGCATACCCTTGGCAATATTTACAAGCTGCGCGGCAAATTGAACCTGCCAAACCTGTATCAGCTGGGCCTATCAAGCATTGCCGACAGCCGTTTGCCCAAGCCCGAGGGCGAGGCGACGGGGGCGTTCGGCCGCCTGGCGGAGCAGACGTTGGCAAAGGACACCACCTGCGGGCACTGGGAGATGGCGGGCCTGCCGCTGGACAAGCCGTTCCAAACCTTCCCCGACGGGTTCCCCAAGGCGTTCATCGAGGCGTTCGAACAGCGCATCGGCAGGAAAACGCTTGGCAACTGCGTGGCCTCGGGCACGGAGATTATCCGGCGCCTCGGCGACGAGCATGCGCGCACGGGCAGCCCCATCGTCTACACCTCCGCCGACAGCGTGTTCCAGATTGCCGCGCACGAGCAGGTGATACCGCTTGCAGAGCTGTATCATATCTGTGAGATTGCGCGCGAAATGCTGGTGGGCGAATATCTGGTGGGCCGCGTCATTGCAAGGCCGTTTTTGGGCGCGAGCGGGCACTATTACCGCACCGAAAACCGCAAGGACTATGCCGTGGCGCCGTTTTCGGATACGATACTGGATGCGCTGGATTCCGCAGGGCACGAGGTGGTCGGCGTGGGCAAGATTGAGGATATCTTCTGCCACCGCGGCGTCACCACCGTCAACCATACCAAAAACAACCCCGACGGCATCCGTGCCGCCATCGATTATATCAAAATGGGACAGGGCGCGTTCGTGTTCGTCAACCTGGTGGATTTCGATATGCTCTACGGCCACCGCAACGATATCGAGGGCTACGCGGCCGCGCTGGAGGCGTTCGACGCCGCGCTGCCCGAAATGCTCGGTCACCTGCAAGAGGGCGATATGTTGATGATTACGGCCGATCACGGGTGTGACCCGACCAGCGCAAGCACCGATCACTCGCGCGAGTACATCCCGCTTGTCATCGCGGGCAGGCATGTGCGCGCGGGGGTAGACCTGGGCACCCGCCAAAGCTTTGCCGATATCGGCGCAACCATCTATGAATACCTGACGGGGAAACGGTGGGCAGCGGGTACGTCCTTTTTGAACGATATTTGGGAGGATTGACAATGACGCAGCTATCCGACGTTATCCATGCTGCCACGGAGCGGCTTCGCCCCCTCTGCGGCGACAACTGCCGCATCGGGCTGATACTCGGCTCGGGCCTGGGCGATTATATCGAGCGGGCAAAAAATCTGCGCACCGTGGATTATGCCGATATCCCGGGCTTTCCGCATTCGGGCGTATTGGGCCACAAGGGCCGTTTTGCCGTGGGCGAGGTGGCGGGCAAAACCGTGGTGGCCATGCAGGGACGGTTCCATTTTTACGAAGGGCATCCCGCCGAGCTGCTTGCGCTCGGCGTGCGCACCATGAAGCGGCTGGGAGTAACGCACCTGCTGCTGACCAACGCGGCGGGCGGCGTGGATATGGATTTTCACGCGGGCGACCTGATGCTCATCACCGACCACATCAACTTTGCGCGCGTCAACCCGCTCATCGGCGAAAACGACGATGCGTACGGCACGCGCTTCCCCGATCAATCGAACGTGTACGACCGCAATCTGCGGCAGAAGGTGCTCGAGCTGGCCAAGGCGGCGGATATCCCGCTGCGGCAGGGCGTGTACATGATGTTTTCGGGCCCCTGCTTTGAAACGCCCGCGGAGATTCGCATGGCGCGCACGCTCGGCGCATCGGCCGTGGGCATGTCCACCGTGCCCGAGGCCATCGCCGCTTCCCACTGCGGCATCCAAACGCTGGGCATTTCGCTCATTACCAACATGGCTGCGGGCATCCTGGATCAGCCGTTGACGCATGACGAGGTGCAGCAGGCCGCCGCCGAGGCCTCGGCGCGCTTTGGCGCGCTGGTGGATATGATCATCGAACGGGTGTTTTGAAGCAGGGCTTCCGCCCGCCGTCACCCAAGGCGCTTAGCGGCGGAGAATCTTTACACCGATTGCCCTCGAGCCAATGAGCTCCGCGGCGATTGAGCGGCCGCAGGCCGCGCTCCTGTCATTCTGAGGAGCGTAAATCTCTCTCCTGTCATTCTGAGGAGCGCAAGCCTTTCTCCTGTCATTCTGAGGGCCGTAGGCCCGAAGAATCTTTCCGAGCGTGAGCGAGGAACGTTGCATGCGTCTGCTGCGACAGAGGCTCCTTTGGCACAGCATGCGCGGTTTGCGCAACCATACAAAAACACCCGTCATGAACGCCCTCCGTTTCGACATAGTATAGTGTGGAAACGGGGGGCTTTCGGATGCAAAAACGATGGTGCGCACGGATACTGTGCATATGTATGCTGCTGACGCCGATGCGGGCGCTTGCCGAGCAGGCGGTCATCGGCGAGACGGCGGGGCTTTCGGGCGCGGTGCTGGCCGAGGCCACAACGATGAGCCGACTTTGGGCCGAGAGCGCCGATACGGAATTTGCCGTGGCGGGGCTATCGAAGCTGCCTGCCATATTGACCATTGCGCAGGCCATGGACGAGGGCAGCGTGCGCGCGGACACGGTGATGCGCGTATCCACGCATGCGGCAAGCATCCCTGGCCCTACGGCATTTTTGGACGGCGGCGAGGAGATCGGCGCGGGGGAGCTGTTCAAGGCGGCGGTCATGATCTCGGCGGGCGACGCCATCATGACGCTCGGTGAAAACGCGTACGGCTCGGAGAGCGTGTTTGTGGAAAACATCAACGTGACCTTGCGCCAGCTTGGCATCGAAAAGACCGTGCACGATGCGCTGGGCACCGATACGCTGTTTACCGCGTGGGAGCTGACCACTTTGGGCGCGGCGGCGGCGGGCAGCGCGGCGTTTTCCCGCTACGCGGCGCTGTACTACGATGGCATCACCCATGCCGACGGGCGGGAGACCGAGCTGGTCAACGCCAACAGACTGCTCAACAACTACGCGGGCTGCGTCGGGGTGATGACGGGCTCGTCCGCGTCCGACGGGTATTGCGGGGTGTTCTATACCGTCCGTAACCGCACGGCGCTGATTGCGGTGGTCATCGGCGCGGAATCTGCCGCAAAACGCGCCTCGGCCGCGGTGGCGCTGATGGATTACGGGTTTGCCAACTTCCGTACCGAAACCGTCTCCACCGCATCGGAGGTGGTGGTCAAGGGCCTGCCCGTGCGCGACGGCACGGTGAAATCGGTCGATCTGGTCACACGCAGCACCCGCACGGTGGTCATCGAGGGCAGGCAGGGAAAGCTGACGGCCGAGCGGACGGTGCCCGAATACCTGGAAGCGCCGCTGACGGCCTCCACGCCCGTGGGCAGCGTTTCCTACCGCAACGAGGCGGGCGAGGTGGTGGCCGAGGTGCCGCTGTTTCCCGCGTGCGATGTGGAGGCGTTTGCATTATTGGATATCCTGATGCGGATATTGGCGATCTATTTGGCATGAGTTGCTTTTTTTTGCCGCGTTCCCTATAATGGTACTATCGCACACAAAGGAGAGTACAAGTGTTATTGCGATTGCTGTCCGACCCGATGCAGATTGTGTATCGCATCCCCGCCATATTGATTGGGCTGACCGTGCATGAATGGGCGCACGCCTACGCGGCGTACCGCCTGGGCGACCCGACAGCCAGAAACCTGGGCCGCATGACGCTCAACCCGTTTGCGCATATCGACCCGTTTGGCATCCTGTGCCTGCTGCTGGTGGGCTTTGGGTGGGCAAGGCCCGTGCCCGTTAACCCCAGGAACTATTCCAACTATCGCCGCGACGATATCATCGTGTCGCTGGCGGGCATTACGGCCAACCTCATCACGGCGTTTTTGTTCACGTTCGTGCTCTACATCGGCGCGTTCAAGCTGAACCTCTACAATAACATTGCGTTTAGCAACATATTCACCGCCATTGTCACCATCAACCTGTCGCTTGCGGTGTTCAACCTGCTGCCCGTATACCCGCTGGACGGCTCGCATGTGCTGGAAAGCCTTGCCGCGCGCAGGATGCCGCGGTTTTTCCTGTTCATGCGCCAGTACGGCCAGTATATCCTGATCGTGCTGCTGTTTACGGGCCTGCTGACGGGTATATTGAGCACGGTGGTTGGCTGGCTGTACGCAGGGTTTTCCAAGGCGGCCCTGGCCGTGCTTGGCCTGTAAGGGAGCGTATGGCGTACCGCGTCAAGCTGGAACAATTCGAAGGCCCGCTGGACCTGCTGCTGCACCTGATCGAACGGGCGGAGTTGGACATCAAGGATATCTTCATATCGGAGATTACGGCCGAGTACCTATCGTACATGGACGCTGTGGACGAGCTGGATATGGATACCGCCAGCGAGTTTTTGACCATGGCGGCCACGCTGCTGTACATCAAGTCCCGCCAGCTTTTGCCGCGCCCGCCAAAGGACGAGGAGGAGCAGGAGGACCCCGAGCAGCTTTTGATACGGCAATTGCGCGCGTACAAGGCGTTCAAGGAGGCCGGCGCATCGCTGGACGAGCTGTTTGCGTCCGCGCGCGCGGCGTATACGCGCCTGCCCGAGGATGTGCCGCTGCCGCCCAAGGAGGTGGCCATCGACGGGGCCACCATGGATGCGCTGTATACGGCGTTTTTGGGGATACTTGCCCGTGCCGACAGCCCGCAGGCACCCCCGAACACGCAGCATGTGCGGCCCGACGCCTATACCGTGCGCGCGCAGATGCGCCGCATCCGCGACGTGCTGGCGGGCAAGGAATCGGTGCTGTTTGAGGAATTGTTTACCGAGCACGCCGCCAAGATGGAGATCATCGTGACGTTTATGGCGCTGTTGGAAATGATTGCGCACAGCGAGATCGTGCTGCACCAAAAAAAGCCCTTTGCGCCCATCCGCATCAGTGCCGAGCGGTTGCTCGACGACGCGGACGAGGCGTACGACTATCTGGACGAAACGGATGCGTGAACCAACCATGGAAACAAAGCAACTGTATCACAGGCTTGAAAGCATGCTGTTTGTGGCGGGCGACCCCGTGGCCATCTCGGAGCTGGCGCGGGTGTGCGACATGCCCAAGGCGGATATGCTGACGCTTTTAAAGGCCATGGAGGCCGACTATCTGGCCGACGGGCGCGGCATTGTGCCGCTGGTGACCGACGAAACGGTACAGCTCACCAGCAACCGCAGCTTTGCCTCCGATGTACAGGCGCTGCTGCAGCCCGACGAAACCAAAAACGTGTCCCAATCGCTCCTGGAAACGCTGGCCATCATCGCCTACCGCCAGCCCGTGACGCGCGCGGATGTGGAGCGCGTGCGCGGCGTGCGCTGCGATTACGCCGTTACGCAGCTATTGAAGCTGGGGCTGATTGCGGAGGCGGGGCGTAAGGATACCGTTGGCCGCCCGATGCTGTTTGGCACGACGGATCGGTTTTTAAGGCAGTTTGGCATCCATTCCGTCGAGGAGATGCCCGATTATTTGCGCTACTCGCAGCAGGAGATTGCCGAGGAGGCGGAAGCGATCACGGTTTGATCATCCGCCGGAAAACTTGTATAAAAGAGCCGAACGTTGTGCGTTCGGCTCTTGTTTTTTATTTATCTCGGCCAACGGGTTTACAGCGTATGGATTTTCACGTCCACGTCGCTGCCCTCAACCGTCAGCACCGCAAACGACGGCTGACAGCCCGCGTGCGGGCGGGAAAGGCTGCCGGGGTTGACGATGAGCAGCGGGCCCTGCGCGGTGAGCAGCGGCACATGCGTGTGCCCGAACAGCGCGGCTTGGCAATGCTGCTGCTCTGCGGCGGCGGACAGGCGGTAGATATCGGCATACCGATCGCCATGCGTCATGAACAGGGAGGCGTTTTCCACCGTGGCGACGTATTCTTTGGGATAGGCGCCGCTGAGATCGCAGTTGCCGCGCACGGCATGGAAGGGGACGGAAAGCTCGTTTGCGATGCGCTCCGCGTCGCCGCCGAAATCGCCCAGGTGCAGGATCATATCCAGCGCGCCCGCCTTGGCAAGCGCGGCGGGGAGGTTGGCAAAGTGCCCGTGCGTATCGGAGAACACGCCGATGCGCGTCATGCCTCGGTCTCCAGGGCGGCCTTCAGCGCTTCCAGAGCGCGGCGGCGGTGGCTGACGGCGTTCTTTTCCGCGGCGGAAAGCTCGGCAAAGGATTTATCGAGCGGCACATACAGAAAGTACGGGTCGTAGCCGAAGCCGTTTTCGCCGCGCGGCGCGGTCAGAAGCTCTCCCTCGCAATAGCCCATGACGGCGATGGTGGGCTTGCCGACGCGCGCCAGCGCCACGGCGGAGGCAAAGCGGCAGGTGCGCTCCTCCCGTTTGACGCCCTTCATATCGCGCATGAGCTTTTGGTTGTTGTCGCGGTCGTTGTGCTGCGGCCCCGCGTAGCGGGCGCTGTACACGCCGGGCGCGCCGTCGAGCGCGTCGACAATCAGCCCCGAGTCGTCCGCAATTGCGGCGGGATAGCCCGAGAGGCGCAGCACCTCCTCGGCCTTTTTGACGGCGTTGGCGGTGAACGTTGCGCCGTCCTCCGCCACGTCGATGTCGAGGCCCGCTTCGGAGAGCGTGCACATATCGGGGAATGCGTCGCCCAAAATCTGGCGAATCTCCCTGACCTTGTGGGAATTGTTGGATGCAATGATCAATTTCATAGGCGTCATTATAACAGATTTGCGCGCGCGCGTCCATGCTGAATTGTGTCGCAGGCCGTCGAACGCCGCCGCGCGCTAACGCGGCGCTTGCAGGGACTGCACCAGCAGCCTGTCGGGAGCGACATGGATGGTGTGGTTGGTCTGGTACACAACCATGCCGGGCCGCGCGGACGCGGGCTTTTTGACGTTTTTGCGGGCCGTGTAGTCCACCGCCACCAACGGCGCGGACTGCCCCTTGGAATAGTACGCGGCCAGCGTGGCGGCCTCCAGCAGCGTTTGGTCGTCGGGCATGCCGTCGCAATCGACAATGACGTGCGACCCCGCCATATTCTTGGCGTGCAGCCACAGGTTGTTGCCCGCGGCGGTTTTGAGCGTCAGGCGGTCGTTTTGCAGGTTGTTCCTGCCGACCAGTATCGGTATGCCGCTTGAGGAACAAAAGCGCATGGGCTGCGAGGCAGAGGGCTTTGCGGATGCGCGCGCGGCCTTTCGCTCGGGCTTGACAAAGCGCTGCTGCACCAGCTCTAAGCGGATTTCCTCCAGCTCCGCGATGGTTTCCGCGCGGCCGATGCTCTCCAGCACGCTTTCCAGATAGGCGATCTCCTCGTCGGTGTTGCCCAGCTCGCCCTCGGCGTATTGGCGCGCGAGTTTCCCCTTGCGGTACTGCTTGAAGTATTTTTTGGCGTTCTCCTGCATCGAAAGCGCGGGGTCGAGCGGCACGACGACCGTCTCGGGCGGGTCAGCATAGTAGTTGTCGGCGACAAGCTGCTGCATTCCCGCCTTGGCGCGGTGCAGGTTGGCCAGGATCAGCTCCCCGTTGAGGCGCAGGGTCTCCAGCCGTTCGCCGTTCTGCATGGCCTCCCAAAGCGCCTGCCTGCGGTTTTGCGCGCGGCCGAGCGCGTGCTCCGCGGTGCGGCGCAGGGCGGCCCCGTGGCGGCGCGTCCGCACGATGGCGTCGCGCGCGGCATAGTAGTCGTCGAGCGCTTCGGAAAGGGTTTCCCTGCGCTCCGTGCGTCCCTGCATGTTTTTGGGCAGAAACGGCAGCACGGCGACGGGCGCATCGTCCAAGTCGTATACGATGGAGGGGGTGCTTGTGCCGTCGGCAAGCGATTGCAGCAGCGCATGCAGCTCTTTGGCGTTGACGCAGGTGCCCAGCATGGCCGTGGCCGTGCCGCGGCCGATGCCCGCGTAGGCGTCGGTCAGGGCGCGCACGTTCGATTCCGCGGAGAACACGGCGGCAAGATCCGCCTGCGTGGCTTGAAACGGGTCGAGCTTGCCCTGATCGGGCGGGGGCAGATAGGAAAAGCCCGGCAGCATGACCCGAAGGTTCGTTTCCGACGGGGAGATGCGGCGCAGGCAATCGATGATCTTGCCGTCCTGCCCGACGAGGCTCAGGTTGCTGTGCTTGCCCGTCAGCTCGATGGCCAGCTTTAGCGGCACGGCGTCCATCATTTCGTCGCGGGCCAGGATATGGATGGCGCACGCGCGGTCGGGGCCGATCTGCTCCACGGCGGTGATGCGGCCGCCGAGGATGTGCTTTCTGAGCAGCATGCAAAAGGCGGGCGCCGTCACGGGGTTTTCCTGCGGGGCCTCGGTGCGCTGCAGCCGCCCGTTTTCTGCATGGGTGACGATCAGGATGCGCTGCGTGCCGACGTTCGTACGCACCGTCAGAAGCAGTACGTCCTTTTCGGGCTGCTGCACCTTATCAATTTTTCCGCCGACGATCGTTTGCAGTTCGCCGACGATGCGCTTGAGCGCCAGCCCGTCCATGGCCATGGGGCTAGTCCTCCTTGGGCCGCGTGCGGTCCAGCAGCAGCCGATAGCCGCCCGCGCCATAGGCAAGGGAGCGGTTGACGCGGCTGATGGTGGCCGAGGATGCGTTGAGATCGTGCGCAATCTGCTGGTAGGTGACCCCCTGATCCAACAGCCTTGCCACCTCCCAGCGCTGCGCAATGCTCAACAGTTCCGAAACCGTGCACACGTCCTCAAAGAAGCGATAGCACTCGGATATGTCGTTGAGGCTGAGAATTGCCGAGAATACCTCGTCGAGTGATTTGGATTGCAAGCGGGACACATATTCGTCCATAAGCCGCCTCCCGTTTGAATGATGCTTTCATTGTACGCGCTTTCACACGATAAAGCAAGAAAAGAAAACAGGCGTATCCCAAAGGATACGCCTCGTTCATTCATTTTCCTTCTTTTCGGCAATCAACCCTCCGCAGAGGCACTGTATAATCATGGGCAAGGGCGGCATGCACGGCCGTGGCCCATACCTCGGGCATTTTGCCGACCGTCGTTTATTGAAACGACAGGCAAAAATGCGGTTACACCATCCGACAGCAAAGTTGTCGGATGGAAAAAGGCGTATCCCAAAGGATACGCCTCGTGACGCCTTGTATAAAAAGGGGTTATACGGCTGCGCTGCGCTTCTTGGCCAGTTGGGCTTTTTTGCGGTTGGCGGCATTCTTGTGGATGACGCCCACGCTCGCGGCATGATCCACCGCGCTGACGGCCTTTACAAACGCCGTATCGGCGGCAGCTTTATCTGCACCTGCCAGCGCCTCGTCGTAGCGGCGGATGATGGTCTTCATCTCGGAGCGCTCCATGCGGTTGCGCAGGTTCTGCTTTTCGGATACCTTTACCCGCTTCATTGCGGACTTGATGTTTGCCAAAGTATTTACCCCCTGTGTTCAAAACTCTATTTTGCTCGCACGGATGACATTCTAACATATGCATTCCCCGAATGCAAGCATTATTTTTGCGTAAACCGCCTATTTTTCGAGCGTTTTGCGGCACAGCCGCTTGAGCCTCAGCGCATTGGAAACCACCGTGACGCTCGACAGGCTCATGGCCAACGCCGCGATCATGGGCGACAGCAGCGGCCCGCCGAACGCATACAGCACGCCCGCCGCGACGGGGATGCCCACGCAGTTGTAAAAGAACGCCCAGAACAGGTTTTGCCGTATGACGCGCATGGTGACGGCGCTGACGGTGAGCGCGTGCGCCACGCTCACAAGCTCCTGCCGCATCAACACGATATCCGCGCTCTCCAGCGCCACATCCGTGCCCGCGCCGATGGCAAACCCCACATCGGCCGTGGCCAGCGCGGGCGCATCGTTGACGCCGTCGCCCACCATGCCGACCTTGCCGTAGCGCTGCTTTAGGCTTTGGATGGCCTCGGCCTTTTTATCGGGCGTGACGGAGGCGGAAACCTCCGCAATGCCCGCGCGCGCGGCGATGGCTGCGGCGGTGTGCGCGTTGTCGCCCGTAATGAGCACGCTCCGCACGCCCATGCCGCTGAGCCGTCGGATGACGTCCGCCGCGTCGGGCTTGATGGTATCGGAAACGGCCATGGCGCCAAGGTAGCGTTCGTCCGCGGAGAGATACACCACGGTTTTGCCCTGCCGCTCCAACGGCTCGGTCTGCGCCGAGGCCGCGTTGGCGATAAACGCTGCGTTGCCCACGCGAATGGCCTTGCCGCCGACCGTCGCCGTGGCCCCGAAGCCGCTGACGGCCCGGAACCGCTCGCAGGGCAGCAGCGGGATGCTTTCCGAAAGCGCATACGCGATGATGGCCTGCCCCACAGGATGCTCACTGCCCGATTCCGCGGAGGCAAACAGCTGTATAAACGTTGCCCGATCCATGCCGTCAACGGGCAGCACATCGGTCACGGAGGGCTTGCCGACGGTCAGGGTGCCCGTTTTATCAAAGGCCAGCACGCGCAAACCGTGCGCCGTCTCCAGCGCCTCGCCGCTTTTGATGAGGATGCCGTGCTCGGCTGCGGCGCCCGTGCCGACCATGATGGCCGTGGGCGTGGCAAGGCCCAGCGCGCACGGGCACGCGATGACCAGCACGGATACAAACACCGTCAGTACAAAGCCGATGCTTTCGCCCGCAATGGCCCAGCAGACGGCGGCAAGCAGCGCAATGCCGATGACCGTGGGCACGAAGATGCCCGCAATTTGATCCGCCAGACGGGAAACGGGGGCCTTGCTGCCCTGCGCTTCCTCCACCAGGCGTATCATGGAGGCCAGCGTGGTATCGCTGCCCACGCGGTCGCACACAAAGGTAAAGGAGGTGTTGAGGTTGATGCTGCCGCCCGTCACGCGGTCGCCCACGCCCTTTTCCACGGGCATGCTTTCGCCCGTCAGCATGCTTTCGTCCACATGCGCGCTGCCGCTGTCGATCATGCCGTCCACGGGGATGCGTTCGCCCGGCCGCACCAGGATGCGGTCGCCCGGCAACAGCTTGGCAACGGCGATGGTCCGTTCGCCGTCCTCGGCAATCACCGTGGCGTGCTCGGGCGCAAGCTGCATCATGCGTTCCACCGCGTCGCCCGTCTTTCGCTTGCTGCGCGCTTCAAAGAGCTTGCCGAGCATCACCAGCGCAATGATGACCCCCGCCGATTCCCAGTACATATCGTGCACGGCGGCGGCGTTGCCGTTGAGTACGCGCACGAACGAGAAAGCCGAAAACACGATGGCCGACAACGTGCCCACCGCCACGAGGGAATCCATGTTGGGATGCAGCCCGAACAGGGCGCGAAAGCCGTTGGTGTAGAAGCTTCCGCCCGCAATGAGGATCGGGATCAGGCACGCAATCTGCAACAGCGTGTACGCCACGGGCGACGTGTGCATGCTCACGGGCGTTGGCAGGCCGACCATGGGGCCCATCGACAGGTAGAACAGCGGGATGGCACAGGCGATGGCCACGGTGGCGCGGCGCGATTGGCGGTTGAGCGCCAGCTCGCGCTCCCTGCGATCGCTCACGGATTGCGACACCGCGTCGGTAATCAGCGCGCAGGTAAAGCCCGCTTTCTCTACGGCCGCCGCAACGGCCTCGTCATCGGGCGAGCTGCTGCGCACGCGCATATGCTCCGTGGCCAGATTGACGCTGACGGCGTCCACATCGGCCAAACGGCTGACGGCGCGCTCCACTGCCGCCGAGCAGGCCGCGCAGTGCATGCCGCCGATTTTATAGGAGCGGATATCGATGTCGGATGGTTGTTTCATACGGTCAGTATACCATGATTAAACAGGATGTTCTCCTGATTTCACATTTTCGTTGCATTTTTTGAATTGACTTGAAGCAACCTCGTGCTATAATAGGGAACGTGGTTAGCACTCAATCAAAACGAGTGCTAACAAAACCCTTTTCGATATAGAATATCAAATACAGGAGGCTTCAACGAATATGAAACTGAAACCATTGGCAGACCGTGTCGTGCTCAAGAGCATTGAAACGGAAGAGGTAACAAAGAGCGGCATCGTGCTGCCCGGTACGGCCAAGGAAAAGCCGCAGATGGCGGAAGTCATCGCAGTGGGCCCCGGCGGCGTGCTCGACGGCAAAGAGGTCAAGATGTACGTCAAGGCCGGCGAAAAGGTCATCTATTCCAAGTATGCCGGCACGGAAGTCAAGCTGGATAAGGAAGAGTTCATCGTTGTCCGCCAGAATGATATTCTGGCCGTAGTGGAATAAGGTAGGAGGCAAAGAATTATGGCAAAGCAATTGAAATACGGCGAGGAAGCCAGGAGAGCATTGGAAGCGGGCATGAACCAGCTCGCCAACACCGTGAAAATCACCCTTGGGCCCAAGGGCCGCAACGTCGTGCTGGACAAGAAGTTCGGCGCACCCATGATCACCAACGATGGCGTGACCATCGCCAAGGAGATCGAGCTGGACGACCCGTTTGAAAACATGGGCGCGCAGCTGGTGAAGGAAGTCGCCACCAAGACCAACGACGTCGCGGGCGACGGCACCACCACCGCCACCCTTCTGGCGCAGGCCATCGTGCGCGAGGGCATGAAGAACGTCGCCGCGGGCGCTAACCCCATGGGTATCCGCCGCGGCATCGAAGTGGCCGTCAACGAGGCCATCGAGGGCTTGAAGGATCTGAGCAAGCCCGTGGGCAGCAAGCAGGCCATCGCACAGGTTGCGTCCATTTCGGCGGGCGATGAAAACGTCGGCAAGCTGATCTCCGACGCCATGGAGAAGGTCGGCAACGACGGCGTCATCACGGTTGAGGAAAGCAAGACCATGAAGACCGAGCTCAACATCGTCGAGGGCATGCAGTTTGACCGCGGCTATGCATCAGCCTACATGGTGACCGATTCCGACAAGATGGAAGCGGTGCTGGATAACCCCCTCATTCTCATCACCGAGAAGAAAATCAGCAACATCCAGGAGATTCTGCCGATTCTCGAGCAGGTTGTGCAGCAGGGCAAAAAGCTGCTCATCATCGCCGAGGACGTCGAGGGCGAAGCGCTGGCAACGCTGGTTGTCAATAAGCTGCGCGGCACGTTTACCTGCGTTGCAGTCAAGGCCCCGGGCTTTGGCGACCGCAGGAAGGCCATGCTGCAGGATATCGCCATCCTCACGGGCGGCCAGGTCATCAGCGAGGAGCTGGGACTGGAGCTCAAGGAGACCAAGCTGACGCAGCTGGGACAGGCGCGCCAGGTCAAGGTTGACAAGGAGAACACCGTCATCGTCGAGGGTGCGGGCGAGGCAAAGGAAATTCAGGCGCGCATCAACTCCATCAAGGCGCAGATCGAGGAAACGACCTCCGATTACGACAAGGAAAAGCTGCAGGAGCGTCTTGCCAAGCTGGCGGGCGGCGTGGCCGTCATCGCAGTCGGCGCCGCGACCGAAGTGGAGATGAAGGAATTCAAGCTGAGCATTGAGGATGCGCTCAACGCCACCCGCGCTGCGGTGGAAGAGGGCATCGTCCCCGGCGGCGGCATCGCGCTGCTCAACGTGATCGAGCGCGTCAAGAAGATTGCCGACAAGGAAGCGGGCGACCGCAAGACGGGCGTGCAGATCGTCGTGCGCGCGCTCGAGGAACCCGTGCGCCAGATTGCCATCAACGCGGGCGTGGACGGCTCGGTCGTCATCGAAAACATCAAGCGCGAAAAGAAGGCGGGCTACGGCTACAACGCCGCGTCCGATACCTATGGCATGCTGGCCGATATGGGTATCATCGACCCCACCAAGGTCACCCGTTCCGCGCTGCAAAACGCAGCCTCCATCGCGGCCATGGTGCTCACCACCGAGAGCCTGGTGACGGATATCCCCACCCCTCCGACGGCGCCCGCGGGCCCCGGCATGGATGGCGGCATGGGCGGCATGTACTAAGAAACAGCGGTTGTTCGTAACCGCAGTCAAAATCGCATCAACACAAGGGCGGCCAATCGGCCGCCCTTTGCTGTCTTTGCTGACTTACTCTTTTTGAAAAAAGAGTAAGCATACCGAGCAAATCCGAACCCGCCCAAACGGGCTGCATTGGCGGGGTTCTGCGTTCTCGTCGGTCGGAATAGCAACCGCTATGCCTTCCGCCTCGGCCTTGAACCCCATCCAATGCAGTTCGTTTGGGTTCAGGGAAGTTTGGCAGATGCAGGCGGCGTCATAGCAAGGCGGACGAAGGAGGCATACCCGGGGCGGTATTCCGACTGAGGACAACGCCGCCTATGGCGTTGCCTGTGCCATGCAAACCATGGTTCGGATTCGCTCGGTGTGCTTCAGCAGAAAAACTTCAGAAATAATCTTTGGCAGGGCAAGTGATGCAGAGGTATTTTTTCGCGGGTATTCCAAGGGCGCTTCACATATTGTCATTCTGAGGCGCGCTTTACAAACTGTCATTCTGAGGAGCGCTTTACATATTGTCATTCTGAGGCGCGAAGCGACGAAGAATCTTGCGTGTACGCGTTGTCTGAAAGATTCCTCGACTACGCTCGGGATGATACGGTATAGGATGCCGTTTTGAGAGGCGAAGTTTCCTCATATCAGTCTGCGGCGCTTTTCGCTCTGTCATTCTCGGGAGCGCAGGTTTTATCATGTCATTCTGAGGCGCGAAGCGGTGAAGAATCTTGTCCCGCTGCAGCGGCGCAGCAACATTGCTTCCGTCAGGGCACGGCAGCCTCTGCATCCTGCCAGCCGATGCGGAAGCTGCCCGCGTGCCCATCCGCCGTCAGGCGCACGATCACGCTGCCGTCCGTTGTCACGTCAAAGGCTGAGGTGGGGAGCGATTCCTCGAAAAACACCGTGTCGCCGTCGGCGTTGCGGATTTCCAAATTGAGCGTGCCCTGCATTGTTTCGATTTCCACATGCAGCACGGCGGGCGACGTGTTGGTTCGCAGCTTCCCTGTGCACAGACCGCTGAAGCGGGCATAGCGGGCCGACCAGCTTGACGCGGTTTTCTGCTCCGTCCAGCCGATGCGCACGGCGGAGCGGAACGAGCCAAACCCCAGCAGGTACAGCGCGCCGACCAGCGCGAGAATGGCCGCGACGAGCGCTGCGGTCCTTCCGATGGATTTTGGCTGCGTCTTCATCCTTACCACTCCTTGCACAGGCCTTTTTGTCAGGCTATATAGTCAATATAGCGCGAACCGCCGATGCTGTCAACAGCGTGCAATCGCCGTCCGCCGCACAAAAACAAACAGGAGCCTCCCGTGCGGGAAGCCCCTGCGCCAGGCTGCGGGGGATGCGGTGCGCGTTACCCGACGGCAACGGTGCCGTCCTCGGAAACGGTGATGGCGTCGCCATCCTTGACGGTGGCGAGGAACTCGTCGCCCAATTGATCGATGACGGGCATGTCGGCATCCGTCCACACGGCGGCCAGAATACCGCCCGCGGCGGCGAGCGAATCGATGGATTTGCTAAACAGCATGCACCTTGGCTGCCTGCCCATGGCTGCGGCGGTGTAGAGCACCATGCCGCCCGTGGTGGAGCCGATGGTTTGCGGCAGGCACAGCGCGGTGCCGCGCATGGGCTTGCCGTACAGATCGGGGTTGTTCTGATCGGAGCAGGAAGCCTTCTTGTCGCCAAACATCAGCGCTTTTTGGAAGCTGGCCAGGGTGTTGAAGCCACCGTGGCTGACCAGCGCCGTGGCGGTTGCCGTGCCGGGCACGACGGGACGGCCTTGGAATGTTTTTGCCATGTTACTTGCCCCCCTTCGAGATCAGCTCGAGAATTTCGGCGTCGGTATGGTAGCGCGCGGTGGTGTAGGTGCGCAGCTTGTTGGAGTTGGTGATGACGGGCTGCTTGCCGCAGATGGGGTTGTTCATGTACATCAACGGGCAGATGTACGACAGCACCACGCCCATGCCCCTGAGCTTTTGGGCGTCGGCGGTTTGTTCAAACGCTTTCTGCACGGCGGGCGCGGTGGTAAACACCGTGGGGATGGAAACCTTGGTGCGGCCGTTTTTTTGCAACGCGGCGGCCAGATCGCGCGTCCATTCCTTGAGCTGCTTTATGGTCATGTGCGGGCAGCCCACAAAACAGAGCTTTGGCGTGGCGGCGGGGTCCTTCCAGATGCACGGATACGAATCCCGCACGCGCTGCAGCTCGGCGTCGTCGATGACGTAGGTTTGGGCATTGGGCTCGATCAATGCAACGCCCTGTTCCAGCGCCTCGGGCGTGAGGCCCTCGATGTGGTACAATCCGACCGCGCCGTTGCTGGCTGTTGCCGCGCCGAAATCCTTGAGGTAGGCGCTGACGTCGTCGTCGATTTCCGTACCGATGAACCGGGTAAGACCCTTGATGTACGGCACGTCCTCCATGACCTTCATGCCGATGGCGCTGCCGAGAATCTGCGCCTCGGGCTTTTGGGTGGTTTTGATCTCCACCACCCAGGTGGCCTTGCGCCCCTCGTCGGTCAAAAGGCCGAAGTAGGGGATGTAGCCCGCGATGCTGCCGAACAGCTCGATGATGCCCGAGTTGCGGTTGCAGCGCGCGCCGAGCACGCTGTTGGCGTAGACCACGGCGCTGCTTTCCGCCCAGCTGAGCACATCGCCCTTCTTGGGCTTGTTGCCGACCTGATCCATGTAGCAAGCGCAGGTGTACGCATCGGAATTGATCAGGCCCAGATCGGCCAGCTGCTTGTCGTAGCGGTCCTGCGCGCCGTACATGAACTTGAACACCAGATCCTGCAGAAGGTTGGTGGGAATGTTCTTGTCCAGCGGCTTGGGATCGACGGAGAATTTCTGCTGTGAAATGGCGCCGTCGCGAATGAGCCGATCCATCATCTCGTACATGGGCTTCATCACCGAAAGGCCGAAGCTGGTGACGAGGTGGCCGTATTCGCTTGTGACGGGCACCATCCTTTCCGCGCCGAACGTTTCGCCGTACATCACGAGCGTTTTCATGACCTTGGCAATGGTTTCGCCCTTCGCCCCATCCAGCAGCGCCTGCTGCTCGGGGGTGAGCTGCATATGTGCCATCGTGTGTGCGCCTCCTTAATATTGTGTTATCGATCACTGTATATCTATAATGTATCAAATGCCATACCGTGTGTCAAGGAATGTTGATTTTCTTTTCCCGCGTTTGTATGATATAATCCCGTTCATGGAACGGGATACCAAAAAAGCGCAGCATATCCAAAGCGTATCGCACGGCTCCGCGGCTGCCAAGGAGGGCGTGCGCGGCGGCGAAAGCCTGCTTGCCGTGGACGGTACGCCCATTTTGGATGTGATTGATTATCAGTATTTGACCGCCTCCGAGCACCTGACGCTGACCATTTTGGGCGCCGACGGCGCAGTGCGCACCGTGCCCATCGATAAGGAAGCGTACGAGCCCACGGGGCTGCAGTTTGACGGGGGCCTGATGGACGGGATGCGGGTGTGCAAAAACCGCTGCATATTCTGCTTCATCGACCAGATGCCCGATGGCGTGCGTACCAGCTTGCATGTAAAGGACGACGACTGGCGCATGTCGTTTATCATGGGCAACTACATTTCCCTGACCAATGTGGACGAAGCGGAGCTGACGCGCATCATCGCGCGGCGCGTATCGCCCATCTATGTGTCGCTGCACGCATCCGACCCTGCCGTGCGTGTGCGGATGATGGCCAATAAAACCGCGGGCGACGTGATGGCAAAGCTCCGCCGTCTGGCCGATGCGGGGCTGAGCTTCCACCTGCAAATCGTGCTTTGCCCCGATATCAACGACGGCAAGGTGCTGGAACGGACCATGGCCGATGCGGAATCGCTCATCCCATATGCCAAATCGCTCGCTATTGTGCCCGTGGGGCTGACGCGCTTTCGGGAGGGGTTGTATCCGCTGCGCGTCTTTACCGGGCAGGAGGCCAAGCGCCTTTGCGGGCAGATTGCCCAAAGGCAGGCGCACAATTGGGCGCGCTACGGCACGCGGTTTGTGTTTTTATCCGACGAGTGGTATTGCATGGCGGGCGTTTCGCTGCCCGATTACGACGATTACGAGGACTTTGCGCAGATTGAAAACGGCGTGGGGCTGCTGCGGCTGTTTGAAAACGAGTTTACCGAGGCGCTGGTCGAACGGAGGAAGCTCCAAGGGAAGCGGCGGTTTTCCGCCGCAAGCGGCGTATCGGCACAGCCGTTTATGCAGGCGCTGTTTCAAAAGCTTGCGCCCTATGGCATAACGGTGGAGGTAACCCCGATCGTCAACCGCTATTTCGGCCCGACGGTAACCGTAAGCGGGCTGATTACGGGCATGGATTTGACCGCGCAGTTTGCGGGGCGCGATTTGGGCGAGGCGCTGCTGATACCAAGGAGCATGCTGCGTGAAAACGACGACGTATTTTTGGACAACATGACCGTAGGCGAGGCCGAGAAGCGGCTGGGGACGCGAATACTGCCGATTTGTGACGGCGAGGACATGATAGAAACCGTATTTGGGAGAATGAACGTATGAAACCTTTGGTAGCCATCGTGGGCAGGCCGAACGTCGGCAAATCCACACTCTTTAACCGCCTCATCGGCAAGCGCGTTGCCATTGTGGAGGATACCCCGGGCGTGACGCGCGACCGCATCTATGGCGATGCGGAGTGGCTCAGCCACGCCTTCACGCTCATCGATACGGGCGGCATCGAGCCCGCCAACGAGGATAAAATTGCCGTGCAGATGCTCAGGCAGGCGGAGCTGGCCATTGAAACGGCCGACGTGATATTGTTCATGGTGGACGGGCGCGATGGCATGACAAGCGCCGACGAGGAGGTTGCGGCCATGCTTCGCCGCAGCAAAAAGCCCGTGGTGCTGGCCGTCAACAAGGTGGATACGCCCAAGTTTGAGGAAACGCGGTACGAGTTCTACGCGCTGGGGCTGGGCGAACCCATCACCATCTCGGGCGAGCAGGGCCTGGGACTGGGCGACCTGCTGGATGAAATCGTGAAGGACTTTCCCGATACGGCGGCGGATGCGGAAGAGGAACGCGTGCACATTGCAGTGGTCGGGCGGCCCAACGTCGGCAAATCCAGCCTGGTTAACGCCTTGCTTGGCGAGGAACGCACCATCGTCAGCGACGTGCCCGGCACCACCCGCGACGCCATCGATACGCCGTTTACCAAAAACGGCAGAGAGTATGTGCTTATCGATACCGCAGGCATCCGCCGCAAGCGCAGCATAGAGGACGACAGCATCGAGCGCTACAGCGTGATACGCTCCCTTTCGTCGGTGCGGCGCGCGGACGTGGTGCTGATCGTATGCGATGCGGCGGCGGGGCTGTCCGAGCAGGATGTGCGCATCGCGGGCTACGCGCACGAGGAGGGCAAGGCCGGCGTGCTGATTGTCAACAAGTGGGATCTGATCGAAAAGGATACCCACACGATGGATCAATTCAAGAAGGATCTGCTGACCGACCTGGCGTTTATGAGCTATGTGCCGATGCTGTTCATCTCCGCATTGAACGGGCAGCGCGTGGGCAGGGTGCTGGAGCTGGCTGACGAGGTGTACGAGCAATCCTGCCGCCGCATCTCCACAGGCATGCTCAACGATGTCATCAACGAGGCCGTCGCCATGAAGGACCCGCCCTCGGACAAGGGCCGCAGGCTGAAGATCTATTATGCCACGCAGGCCTCCGTCAAGCCGCCGACGTTCATTGTGTTTGTCAACGACGCGGAGCTGATGCACTTTTCCTATGAACGGTATTTGGAAAACTATCTTCGCAAATCGTTCGGCCTGACGGGCACTCCCATCCGCACGATATTCCGCAGCAAGCGCAAGGAGGAAAACTAAGTATGGGCGTAACGATTGGTAACATTGCACTGTGCGTGCTGGGGGGCTATCTGATCGGCAACATTCAAACGGCCATCATCGTCAGCAAGCTCTGGTTCCATGACGATGTGCGTAAGCACGGCAGCGGCAACGCGGGCTCCACCAACATGCTGCGCGTGTACGGCTGGGCGCCGGGTGTGATTACGTTCATCGGCGATTTCCTAAAGGGCTTCGGCGGCGCGTGTCTGGGCAGGTGGCTGATGGGGGACATGGGCGCGTACATTGCGGGCTTCTTTGTCATCATCGGGCATTGCTGGCCCGCGCTGGCCTCGTTTCGCGGCGGCAAGGGCGTGGCGTCCTCGTGCGGGCTGGCGTGCTTTGCGTTCCCGCTGGGCGCGGGCGCGGCGCTGGCCGTGGGGATTGTGCTGGCGTTTTTGACCAAGACGGTTTCCATCATGTCACTGACGGCGATACTGCTGTTTTGCGTGATGGTCGTTATTTTTGAGGGCGGCAATATCCCCTTGGTCGTGCTGAGCGTGCTGATGGTGGCGGTGGTGTATATCCGCCATATCGATAACATCCGCCGATTGATTCGCGGCGAGGAGAAGCCTCTCAAAAAACTCTGACAAACCCATAGTCTATTGTAACCAAGCGCCTTCATATACTTGTATGGATTGATACGGGATAGAAGGAGGCTTGGCATGGACAGGAATACGCTTTATCGGGACATTGCCCAACGCACGCAGGGCGACATCTACATCGGGGTGGTCGGGCCTGTCAGGACGGGCAAGTCCACGTTCATCAAGCGGTTCGTGGAATTGCTTGTCTTGCCGAACATCGATAACGAGCATATCAGACAGCGCACGCTCGACGAGCTGCCGCAATCGGCCGCGGGCAAAACCGTCATGACCACGCAGCCAAGGTTTGTGCCCAACGACGCCGCGCACATTGTGCTTGGCGAGCATGTGGGCTTCAACGTGCGGCTGGTGGACTGCGTGGGCTACATGGTGCCGGGCGCCATCGGCTCTACCGAAAACGGCGCGCCGCGCATGGTCAGCACCCCGTGGTACGATCATGACATCCCCTTTTCGGAGGCGGCGGAGCTTGGCACCAAAAAGGTGATGACCGAGCACTCCACAGTGGGGATTGTGATGACCACCGACGGCAGCATCACCGACCTGCCGCGGGAGGCGTATGTGGACGCCGAGCAGCGTGTGGTGGAGCAGATGCGGCAGACGGGCAAGCCCTTCCTGATCGTGCTCAACAGCGCCAACCCCAACGGCGAGGCGGCGCAAACGCTTAAGCTTGAGCTCGAGCAGCGCTACGGCGTGGGCGTGTGCCTGATGGATGTGATGCGCATGAGCCTGTCGGGCACGCAGGAACTGCTCACGCAGATGCTGATGGAGTTCCCGCTCAGGCTGATCGAAATCAAGCTGCCCGGCTTTATGCGCGCGCTGCCTGCCGAGCACCCGCTGATACAACGGGTGATGCTGCCGATCCTTTCGACGCTGGAAGGGCTGCATCGGCTGCGCGATTACCGCATGCTCATCGACGCCCTGACCGATATCGAGCAGTTCACGGGCGCGCGCGTGGAAAAGGTGCTGCTGGGCGAGGGCACGGCGACGCTTTCCCTGCAGCCCGAGGACAGTCTGTTCTATGCGGTATTGAGCGAGCAGTGCGGCTGCGAAATTGCGGACGAGTACGATTTGATTACCAAGCTGACCGATTTTTCACACGCCAAGCGCGAGTACGACCGCATTGCCGATGCATTATATGACGCCACCAACCTGGGCTACGGCATGGTATCGCCCGATATTTCGCTTATGCAGCTGGAGGAACCGCAGATCACCAGGCAGGGCAACCGCTTTGGCGTGCGGCTGCGTGCGCGCGCAACGGGGCTGCACGTCATCCGCGTGGACGTGGAGAACGAGGTCAACCCCATCGTCGGCACCGAGCAGCAATCGGAGGCGCTGGTGCGGTATCTGGCCGAAACGTTCGAGCAGGACCCACAGGCCATTTGGCAGACCAACATCTTCGGCAAACCGCTCTACGACCTGGTGCAGGAGGGCATGCAGGGCAAGATCAACCGCATGCCGGAAAACGTCCGCAGCCGCGTGCAGACCACCCTGCAGCGCATCGTCAACGAAGGCTGCAACGGGTTAATCTGCATCATGCTGTAATATCGCATCTTTCGGGCAAGCTAGTCACGGCAATATCTGCCGTGACACAGCCCCTCAAAAACGTTGTTTTTGATGCGGAGGGCTATGAAACGTTCAGTCACGGCAGCAAGTGCCGTGACTTTTTTTATGCGGGAGGATTTATTTTTATGCGGCAGTATCGGACGGATTTGGCGCGCGATGCGTTTGTCGGCAGCGGCGGCATGTCGGGCGTGGTGGAGCGCGTGGAGCAGTTTGGCGAGGTGGAGGTATCGCGCATTCGCATCGTAACGGAGAAGGCGGCCGCGACGCTTGGCAAGCCCGTGGGCAACTACATCACCATTGAGTTGACGGACATGGCCGACGCCGATGAGATTGCACAGCGGATTGCGGCGGAGCTGACCAACCTCATGCGCGATATCACGGGCGACGTGCTGGTCATCGGTCTTGGCAACCGCTTTGTCACGCCCGATTCCCTCGGCCCGCGCACGGTGGACAAGGTGTACGTCACCCGCCATATCCGCGCCTATGCGCCAGAGCTTGCACCCGAGGGCATGCGCGCGGTCTCGGCCATTGCGCCCGGGGTGCTGGGCGTAACGGGGCTGGAGACGGTGGAGGTGGTCAAGGGCTTGATCGCCAACGCCAGGCCCGCCGCGGTGCTGTGCATCGATGCGCTGGCGTCGGAACGGGTTTCCCGCATCACCTCGGTGGTGCAGCTAAACGATCACGGCCTCATGCCGGGCGCGGGCGTGGGCAACCGCCAGCAGGGGCTGGACAGCCAGACGCTGGGCGTGCCCGTGTTCGCCATCGGGGTGCCCACGGTGGTGTATGCGGCCACCATTGCGGAGGAAACCATCCGCCTGGTGGCGCGGCAAACGGGCGTCAGCGCCGACGGCGGGGCGCTCAGGAGCATGGCGGGCTCGCTCATCCACGAGCGCATGGGCAACCTTGTCGTTACCCCCAAGGACGTGGATAAACTGGTGGAGGACGCCTCCAAGCGGCTCTCCGACGGGATCAATCGGGCGCTGCACGGCGAGCGCACGGAAAAAATCGGGGCATTGCTCAACACCTGACCGCATACCTTAGAGCATATGAGACAAGCATACAAAACACAGGGCGCGTTCACCCGTGCCCGCAGAAAACGTACGCATAGACCGTTGACGGTGCAGGAAATGGTGCTGTGGGTTGCATGCCTGGTGTGGCTGGCGGCGCTGAGCATTGCGGGGGTTTCGCTCAAAAAGAACCCCGCGGATACGCTGTTGAGCACCGCGTTTCCCGCCTACCTGAGTATCGACGGCATGGCCACGGCCGCGCAGCAGGCCGCGGGCGCAAAGCCCAAGCTGACCATCGTGGCAACCACGGGGCAGGAACCCGCGGTGGAGGCGGCGGCCGTGCAGGCGGAGGCGGCGCTGCGGATTTTGATCTACCATACCCATGCAACCGAGGCGTACCTGATGACCGACGACGCGCCGTACGAGGAAAGCGGAAGCTTCCGCACCAAGGACAACAGCAAAAATGTGGTCGCGGTGGGCGCGGCGCTCAAGGACGAGCTGAAAAAGTACGGCCTGGTCGCCATCCACGATACCGAAAATTACGAGCCGCCCAAGCTTTCCAGCGCGTACAGCCGTTCGCTGACGGCCATGCTGGATTATCAGGCGCAGTATCCCTCCGTCGAGGTGTTCATCGATGTGCACAGGGACGCCTACGGCACCGAAACGGACGTGCCGAAGGATTTTGTGGAGTATGAGGGCACACAAACGGCGCGCGTGATGTTTGTGGTGGGCACGGGCGAGGGCGCAACGGGCAGCGGGTTTGAACAGATGCCCGATTTTGCCTCCAACCTGAAGTTGGCGGAGGCGGTGACGGATCATATTGCCGATCGGGACGAGCGGCTGGTGCGGCAGGTGCGCGTCAAAACGGGCCGCTACAACCAGCATGTATCGGGCATGTGCCTGCTGGCGGAGGTGGGGCACAACGCCAACACCCTTTCGCAGGCGCTAGCCGCCGTGCCGCTGCTGGCCGAGGCCATTGCCGACGCGCTGGAAAACAAACAGGCCGATACGCAAATGCACGTATCGGCCATGTCGGTTTGGACGCCGTAAAGAAAAACGATCAGACCATATGGAAGCGGTTTTTCAACACGTCGACGGCCTTGTGCGCATCCACCGAGTCCACCAAAAACTCGATCTTGGTATCGCTGGTGGTCACCAGTTGCAACTGGATATCGGCCGAGGACAGCACATCAAACAGCTCCGACGCCACGCCGTGACGCAGCGCCATGCCCGCGCCCTCCACGGTGCACTTGACCATATCGCTGTGGGAAACAACGCGCAGCTGCGGCTGGGCGCTGAGGATGGGCTTGAGCGCGCGGAACGCATCGAGAAGCTGGCTTTGCCGCAGCGACACGCCGATGGAGAACGCATCCGACGCCGCGTGGGAAAGCGAAATCATATCGATGAACACGCCCTCCGCGGCCAGGCTGTCGAACAGGGCCTTGACGGGGTTGCTGTCGGCATAGCTGCCGGATACGGTGATGAGCGCCTGCTGATCCAGCACCGAAAGGCGGGAGGCAACATCGTGCTCGGTGACGACGCTTTCCATGTTATACAGCCCTGCGTCACGGCCGACCAGGAAGGAGGCCGCGCGCAGCGCCCCGCAGGCAAACACCTGCTTGCTGTACGCGATGTGCGAAATTTCGACAATCTCGTCCTCGCCGATGAACATCACCTTGTGTTCGCCCGGGATGGTGCCGCCGCGGATGGAGTGGATGCCGATCTCGCTTGCGGTGCGGCGCTTGTTCTTTTCGTGGCGGCCGTAGACATACTCCGTCTCGTGCGCCTTTTGGGCGTTGATGGCGTCGGCCAGCATGAGCGCTGTGCCGCTGGGGGCGTCGATTTTGAAGTGGTGGTGCTTTTCGACAATCTCCACCTCGTAGTTTTCCCCAAGCGCCGCCGCAGCCTCCTTGGCAAGGGTAAGCTGCACGTTGACGCCGAGCGACATGTTGCCCGTCTGGAACACGGGGATGCGCTCGGCAGCCTTGCGGATCAGCCGCATATCCCGTTCGCTCAAGCCCGTGGTGGCAATGATGGCGGGGATGCGCTTTGCCTGCGCATAGCGCAACACGTTTGGCAGCGTGGCAGGCACCGTAAAATCGATGATGATATCGGGCGTCTCCTTGACGTCGTCGAGAGAGGTGTAGACGGGGCAGGCAAAATCACTGCCGCTTGCGGCAACGTCCACGCCCGCCACAACGGAAAACGCGCCGCTTTGTGCCAGCGCGGTGGCGTAGACGGCGCGCCCCATCCTACCCATAATACCGTGGATGAGGATGCGAATCATAATAGTCCTCCGATCAGATCAGTTCATAACCCTTCAGCGTATCCTCCATCAGCCGTCGGTTTGCGGCCGTGGGCGGCACCAGCGGCAGCCGCAAATCGGGCTCGCAAAGCTGCATCATGCCGAGCATGGTTTTGACGGGGATGGGGTTGACCTCGCAGAAGGTGGCGTTGCAAAGGGGAATCATCTGCAGCTGAATGGCGCGCGCGCGCGCGGTATCGCCCGCAAAGTAGGCCATGCACATGGCGTGCACGGCGCTGGGCATGATGTTGGCGATGGTAGAGATGACACCCTTGGCGCCGACGCTGAGCATGGGCACGATATGGTCGTCGTTGCCGGCGTAGATATCGCAATCGGGGCAGAGCGCGGCAAGGTTGACGATCTGCTCGATGTTGCCGCTTGCCTCCTTGACGCCCACGATGTTTTGGTGCTTGAGCAATTTTGCCATGGTGGCGGGCAATACGTTCATGCCCGTGCGGCTTGGCACATTGTACACCAGAATGGGCGTATCCACGCTGTCGGCAATGGCATAGTAGTGCGCCACAAGGCCTTCCTGCGTGGTTTTGTTGTAGTAGGGGGTGACCACCAGCAGCGCATCGACGCCGATGGCCTCGGCCGAACGGCTCTGCTCGATGACGGCGGCGGTGTTGTTGCCGCCCGTGCCCGCAATGACGGGCACGCGCTTGTTGACGCGCTCCACCACGAACTGTATCACGCTCAGCCGCTCGTCGAGGCTCATGGTCGCCGCCTCGCCCGTGGTGCCGCAGCACACGATGGCGTCGGTTTCGCTGGTGATTTGCAGTTCGATCAATCGGGTGAACGCCGTGAAATCGACGGCACCGTTTTGAAACGGTGTGACGATGGCGACGCCGCTGCCTTCAAAAATCGGCATTTACTTAGCCTCCCATTGACGAATGAGCTCCTGTGCGATTTGGATGGTGTTGGTCGCTGCGCCCTTACGGATATTATCCGCCACGCACCAGAAGTTGATGCCGTTTTCCACCGAGAAGTCGCGGCGCAGCCGCCCGACGTACACGGGATCCTTATCCTCGGCATGGATGGCCAAAGGATAGATATCGTGAGCGGGATCGTCCTCGACGACCAGACCGTCCATGTTTTCCCAGAGCTTGCGGATATCGCCGAGCTCAAAGGGCTTGTTGAACTCCACATTGATGCTTTCGCTGTGGCCGTGGAACACGGGCACGCGCACCGTGGTGGCGGTTACGGGCAGATCGGGGAGGGAGAGGATCTTGCGCGTTTCCTCGATCATCTTCCACTCCTCCTTGGAGTAGCCGTTTTCCAAAAAGACGTCGATGTGCGGCAGGCAGTTGCCCGCGATGGGGTACTGGAATTTCTTGGGCGGCGCGCCGTTGAGGCCGTCCTTGAGGTCCATGTAGCCCTGCATGCCTGCGCCCGACACGGCCTGGTAGGTGGAATACACCACGCGCTTGAGGCCGTAATGGTCCGAAAGCGGCTTGAGCGGCACCATGGCCTGTATGGTGGAGCAGTTGGGGTTGGCAATGATGCCCTTGTTCTTGTACATCGGGATGGCCTCGGGGTTGACCTCGGGCACCACCAGCGGGATTTCGGGGTCCATGCGCCAGCAGCTTGAGTTGTCGATGACCACGGCGCCCGAGCGGGCGACGATGGGCGCAAACTTTTTGGAGGTACCCGCGCCCGCGGAAAACAGCGCGATATCGATGTGAAGATCGTCAAACGCGGTCTCGGTCAATTCGCGGATGGTGTACTGCGTGCCCATAAACGGCACGGTCGTGCCCGCGCTTCTTGCGGAGGCAAACAGAAAGTACTCGGAAACGGGCAGCTTGCGCTCCTCCAGCACCCGGAGAAACTTACGTCCGACCATGCCCGTTGCGCCAACGACTGCGATGCGATACTGTTTCATCATATTATCCCAGCTTCCTAATAGTATATAGATACATTATTCTAATGGATATGTCCCCGTTTGTCAATTCAGACCGTCGGATTTTCCGTGCGTCAGATGATGTCGCCCGATTGCGGCGGAATGGCGGGTTTCGGCGCCTGTGCGTGTGCATATTGGGGCGGGGAACGGCTTACGGAACAAAAATTGACACCTGCAATCGGGAAACGATACAATAAAAATACAAAGATCGAATCAATCCTTTGGCACATGTTTCCATGATACGGATGACCAAACCACATCAGCAAACCGGGAGGATGGCTTACATGAAATACGACGCGTTGTTTCAGCCGATGTACATCAACAAATTGCGCATCAAAAACCGTATTGTCTTTTCCCCGATGGGCACGGGCTCCTATCACACGGACGGCACCATCACCAACGAAGAGATCGATTACTTTGAGGAACGCGCCAGAGGCGGCGCGGGCATGCTGATACTCGGCTGCAAGTTCGTCAGCCGTGCGCTGGCGCCGACGGGCGGGCTGTTGAGCATGCCGTATGTGGTGCAGGGCTTCAGCACGCTGTGCGACAGCGTGCAGCGCTACGGCGCGCGCATGTGCGCGCAGATTAGCTGCGGCATGGGCCGCAACACCCAGCCGTCGGAGGAATACATTCCGTTTTCGCCGTCCCCCAACCCCAACTTTTTCGCGCCGAGCATTCCCTGCCGCGAGATGACGGCGGAGGAGATTGCAAAGGCCATTGCGGACACGGCCGTTTCCGCGCGGCTGGTGAAGAACGCGGGCTTTGACGCCATCGAGCTGCACGGGCACGCGGGTTACCTGATCGATCAGTTCATGTCGCCAATATGGAACACCCGTACCGACGCCTACGGCGGCAGCCCGGAAAACCGCATGCGTTTCCCGTGCGAGCTGATCGAGGCCGTGCGCAAAGAGGTGGGGCCCGATTATCCCATCCTGTTTCGCATCGCGCTGGATCATCGGTTTGCGGGCGGGCGCACATTGGAGGAAAGCCTGCCGATGCTCGGCATACTGGAACGGCACGGCGCCGATGCGTTCGATATCGACGCGGGCTGCTACGAAAGCATGGATTATGTGTTCCCCACATCGTACCTGGGCGACGCGTGCATGGATTATGTATGCAGCCCAAGCCGCGCGCATACCGCGCTGCCGCTGCTCAACGCGGGAAACCATACGCCCGAGACCGCATTGGAACTGATCTCCTCGGGCAAGGCGGATTTTGTCATGATGGGCCGTCCGCTGATTGCCGACCCCGATTTGCCCAACAAACTGCGTGCGGGCGAGCGGGAGGATGTGCGCCCGTGCCTGAGGTGCAACGAGGAATGCATCGGCAGGGAGTTTTTGCGCGGCACCAGGATCAGTTGCTCGGTGAACCTGCAGGTATTCGAGGAAAAGCGTTTTCAAATGGAACGGAGCGTCTCAAAAAAGCGCGTCGCCGTCATCGGCGCGGGCCCCGCGGGGCTGGAGGCGGCGCGCGTTGCGGCGCTGCGCGGGCATGCCGTTACGGTGTTTGAAAAGCGCGGGGAGATCGGCGGCACGCTTGCGTTGGCTGCGTCCCCAACGTTCAAAAAGCCGTTGCGGGATTTGATAACATGGTACGGGCGGCAGCTAAAAAAGCTGCATATCGACGTGCGGCTGAATACCGTGGTGGACGCAGAAAGCGCCGTGTTGGCGGATTTTGACGAGGTGGTGGTATCCGTCGGCGCAAAGCCGCTGCTGCCGCCGATCAAGGGCCTTGGGCTGCCGCATGTGCTCGACGTGGCGGACGTGGGCAAGCAGGCCGAAAGGCTGCGCGGCAAGCGCGTAACGGTCTGCGGCGGCGGGCTTTCGGGCTGCGACGCGGCGTTGGAGCTGGCCACGGAATACGGCTGCAAGGTCACGGTGGTGGAGATGAAGCCCGAGATGGCAGGCGACGTGTTCTTTATCAACGCCATGACGCTGTTAAGGATGCTCAACGAAGCGGGGGTTACGCTGCTGACCAGCGCGCCCGTTGCCGCCATTGAGGAAGCGGGCGTCAGGCTGGCGGACGGTTTTGTGGAGGCGGACGCGGTGGTAACGGCGTTTGGCAGGCGGCCCGACCGCGATTTTGCCGAGGCAATCGGCGCGCGCTTTGGCGACCGTGCGCACATTGTGGGCGATTGCGAGCGCGCGGGCAAGGTCGGCAACGCCATCCGCGGCGGGTTTATGGCCGGGATGAGCATCCGATAAGCCCGAGGCTGGGGGTTATTCGCTTAAAAACCGCAGCGCATCGCGCATGTGGTGGATATCGTAGCGCATCTCGTCGCGCGCCTGCGTGGAAAAGCGGTTTTTGAGCGCTGCCAGTATGGCAAAATGGATGTTGAAGTATGCCTGCGCGTCGTCGGCGCGGTAGGGGCTTTTCAGCCAGATATACCGGCGGTAGCGCGTCAAACGGCTTTCATAGAGCCGATACGCCTTGATAAAATACTCGTTTTCGGATGCGGCGACGATGCGCCGATGAAAATCGTCGTCGCATACGGGCAGCTGCGGCACGCGCGTGTCGATGCGTTCGTCGGCGATAGCACTTTGCTCGAAGGCCTTTTTGCAGGCAGTCAGGCTGTCCGAAAGGGCGGAAAGCTGCTGCGGCGTGATGTGCTTGGCCGCGTCGAACGCCGCTTCCCCCTCGATGGCGTGGCGCATCCGACAGATATCGACGCAGTCTTCATAGCGCACCTGAGACACGCGCGGCATCTTGCCGGGCGTTTTTTCCAATAGCCGTTCCTCCGTCAGTTGCCGAATGGCCGCCTGCACGGGCGAACGGCTGACGCCCAGATCCGTGGCCACCTGCGTTTCGCTGAGCGCATGCCCCGGTTCCAGCCGCAGCGTAACGATCTCCTGCTGCAAATATTCGTATACCACGCGGCCGATGGTATGAAACGGCGCCTGCCGAACCCGCATTTCAAACGCCTCGCGATGCAAACAAACACCTCCTTTGAATATGGCTTCATATTACATGAGCAGACGGCGGGAAACAACGTTCCACGCATGCGCATATGGAATAGATCCCGCGGTCTTTCTCGGGTGCGGCGGAATTCGGGCTTCCTAATATGGCAAAACTGTTGTACAATGAAGGGTAATATTGAAAGGAACGGAGCAAACCATGGAAGCCTACACGGGCATGGCCGCATTGTACGATGTGTTGATGGCCGATACGGATTACGGTGCGTGGGCAGCGTATCTGATCGGCCTGATGACGAAATTCGGCGTGCCCAGGGGAGCGATGTTGCTGGAATGCGGCTGCGGCACGGGCAGCATGACGGTGCGGCTGGCGGAACAGGGGTATCGGATCACGGGGTTCGACCGATCCGAGGATATGCTGCGGGTGGCGGCGCAGGCGGCGCGGCAAAAGGGATTGCAGATTCCGTTTGTCAGGCAGGATATGCGCAGCCTGTCGGCCCATCGGCCCGCCGATGCGGTGCTCAGCGTGTGCGACGGGGTCAACTACCTGCTGACGGCCGCGGATGTGGCGGCGTTTTTCGGCGCGGCGGCGGGCGCGCTCAAGGACGGCGGGCTGCTGCTGTTTGATATTTCCTCCGCGTACAAGCTCTCCGAGGTGCTCGGCAACCGCACCTACGGCGAGGATACGGAGCAGTGCACCTATCTGTGGCTCAACGCCTACGACGAGGCGGCGCGGACGGTGACGATGGATTTGGTGTTCTTTGTGCCGCAAAAGGACGGCAGCTATCGGCGGCTGGACGAAACGCATGTGCAGCGCGCGCACACGGCGGAGGAGCTGGCAAAGCTGCTTTCCGAAAGCGGGTTTACGCTGCTGGGCGCGTACGAGGCGTTTACGGACAAGCCGTACGGGCCAAGCACGGAGCGCATACAGTTTGTGGCAAAAAAGAAGGGGACAATCGGCCGACAGGCCGGGACATGAAGGATATGACAACGAACAGGAGCAAAGCAAAGGGGAGGGTCATCCCGTTTTCGCAAAATGCCGCGTTCTATATGAAGCGCGGCGCCAAGAATATGGAGCGCAACGATCTTGTGCAGGCGCTCGGCCACTATCGGCAGGCGTATATGCGTTCGCCCGACGATCCCGAGCCGTGCATTGCCATGGCCGAGATTCTCAGCCGCATGCAGCGGTTTGAGGAAAGCAATCGGATGCTATTGCTGCTGGTCTCGGCGGACGAGACGGTGTCGGAATGCTACTTTGGGCTGGCGTGCAACTACTTTGGTATGCGGGAATACGACTGCGCGGCGGAGTGCCTGGAGACGTACCTGGATATGGAGCCAAACGGCCCGTTTGCCGCGGAGGCGGAGGATTTCCTCGATTTCCTCAACGACGACGACGCCATGTACGAGATGACGGGCCTGCGCAGCGACGCGGATTATGACGATAACGCCTCGTGCCTGTTTGCCAGGCACCTCATCGAGGCGGGCGACTATGCCGACGCCGTGGCGGAGCTGAGCCGACAGGCCAGCCTTTCGCCCGATTGCCGCCAGGTGAAGAACCAGTTGGCCGTAGCGTACCTTTGCAACAACGAAAAGGCGCGCGCGGAGGAGCTGATACAGGCCATATTGGCCGAATATCCCGAGGATGTGCAGGCCAGGTGCAACTATGCGCTGTTGCTGCACGACCGCGGCGACGATGAAAAGGCTTTGGAACAGATGCGCATTGTCGAGGGCTCGGCGACCGACGCGGCGGAGCAGTTGCAGAATATCTCCGTGCTGCAAATGGAGCTGAAGGAGTATGACAAGGCCGAGGCGACGCTCAACCGCATGCGCGCCCTGCTGCCGTATGACGAAACGGTGATGCACCGCCTGGCGTGCTGCCGCTATCTGCAAGGCGACGCCGAGGGTGCGGCGCAGTACTACAAGCGGCTGCTGCGCATCAACCCCGACGATACGGTTGCAAGCTACTATCTGGCGCAGTGCCGCCGCAAGGATGCGTCGCCGCAGACGGCGCGCAGCCGCTGGATGCCCGTGTATCAGGTGCCGTTTGGCGAGGCGTTCCGCAGGCTCAACCAGATCAACAAGGCGCTAAGCGACGCCGAGCCGTCCATGCAGGCGCGCTGGCGCGAGGATGCGCACCTGCGCGGCCTGGTCAAGTGGGCGCTGACGCTGCCGGATTTGCGTGTGAAAAAATCCATGCTGACGCTACTGTACACGTTTGGCGATGCGTACGCCGAGCGGATGCTCAGGGAATTTTTGCTGCAGACCGATCAGCCCGATTCCATCAAGCACGGGGTGCTGGGGATTCTCAAGCACATCGGCGCGCCCGAGCCGTACGCGGCCTATATCAACGGCCGCTGGCTGCAGGTTCGGGTGAGCATGCTGGAGTTTCCGTATCCGCTGCCGCGCGCGTATGAAAACGTGGCGCAGCTGCTGCTGTCCTACATGCTGGGTACCTGCGGCGAGGTGTGCCTGGTGATCACCGCGGGCATCTTCCACCGCTATGTCGACAGCCTCAACCCCAAGTTCCCGCGCATGTCGGCCATGCAGGAACTGGCCATGGCGGCGGCGCTGGAATATCTGGGCTGCATCCATGGCGGCTTGAACGTGACCGAGGAGGAGCTGTGCGCCAAGTATCGCGTCACGCCCGCGCGGCTCAAAAACGCGCTGGCCAAGCTGGAGCCGTTTATAAAGGAGCCCGTATGATCTGCATTGCAACCTGCAAGCTCGGCCTGGAAGCGCTGGTAACGGCGGAGCTAAGGGCCATGGAGCTGACGGTGGAACGCACCGAGGACGCGCGCGTGACGTTTCGGTGCGATGCGGGCGGCATGATCCGGGCGCTTTTGTGGCTAAGAACGGCCGAACGCGTGCTGACGGTTGTAGGCGCGTTTCGGGCGGTGACGTTTGACGAACTGTTTGAAGGCGCCAAGGCGCTGGATTGGAAGCCGTACCTCAAGCCCGATACGACCATCCATGTCAACGGCAAATCGGCCAAGAGCCAACTATTCTCCGTATCCGATTGCCAGCGCATCGTCAAAAAGGCCATCGTGGAAAGCCTGAAAACCTCTTATCGGCGGCAGGATATCCCCGAGGGCGGCGCGGAGATCATCGTGGAGGTGGGGGTGCTGCGCGACGAGGTGACGCTTGCGCTCGACGCCTGTGGCGCGGGGCTTTCGCGCAGGGGCTACCGCACCTACAACGTGGCGGCGCCGCTTTCGGAAACGCTCGGTGCGGCCATCGTGCAGCTTGCCCGTTATCATAGGGGCATTCCCTTGATCGATCCCATGTGCGGCAGCGGCACCATGCCCATCGAGGCGGCGATGATGGCGCAGAATATCGCGCCCGGTCTGAACCGCCCGTTTGCGGCGGAAAGCTGGCATTTTGTGGACGGAACGCTTTGGGAAACGGAGCGGACGCGCGCGCGCGATTTGATGCTGCCCGCGGTCACGGATATCGAGGGCGCGGATATCGACCCGCACTGCATCGAGCTGTGCAAAAAACACGCCAAGAAGGCGGGGGTTATGCTCAACTGGGCCGTGCGGCCGCTGTCGGAGCTGAGGCCGCAGGCGGAGCGGGGCATCATCGTGTGCAATCCGCCGTACGGGGAGCGCTTGCTCAACCGCACCGAAACGACCGAGCTGTATCGGCAGATGCGGCAGGTGTTTATGCGGATGCCGCGCTGGTCGGTCAATATCTTCTCGGGCGTGGACGCGTTTGAACGCATCTACGGCCGCCGCGCGGATAAGCGCAGGCGCTTGACCAACGGCGGCATGCAATGCAATCTATATCAATATTACGGGGTACGGGAACCATGAAGTATGTGGTGGTGCTGGGCGACGGCATGGCCGATGAGGCGGTCGCGGAGCTGGGCGGCAAAACGCCGCTGGATGTGGCGGAGCATCCGACAATGGACCTGCTGGCGCAAAACGGGGAATTCGGGCTGGCCCAAACCGTGCCCGACGGCATGAAGCCGGGCTCGGATACGGCCAACCTTTCGGTGTTCGGGTACGATCCGCGCGTCTACTATACGGGCCGTTCACCGCTGGAGGCAATGAGCCTGGGCGTGCCGCTGGCCGCGGACGATGTGACGTACCGCTGCAATTTTGTCACCCTCACGGGCGACACGTTGGACAACGCGGTCATGACCGATTACAGCGCGGGCGAAATTTCCACGGAGGAAGCGGCCGAGCTGGTTCGGTTTCTCAATGAGCGCCTGGCCGATGACGGCGCGCAACTGTACGCGGGCTTTTCGTACCGCCACTGCCTGGTGCTGCGGCATGCGGAAACGGGCGCGGAGCTGACGCCCCCGCACGATTTTTCGGGCAAATCCACCGCGGGCAGGCTGCCGAGCGGCACGAATGAAGCCCTTTTGACCGAGTGGATGCGCACAGCGTTTGCGGCGCTTCCTACGCACCCCGTCAACGTGCGGCGCGCACAACGCGGGCAAAACCCCGCCAACGCCATCTGGTTCTGGGGCGAGGGCCGCAAGCCCGCGCTGACGCCCTTTCGGGAACTGTACGGGCTGAAGGGCGCGGTCGTATCGGCCGTGGATTTGATACAGGGTATCGGGCGCTGCGCAGGGCTGGACGTCATCAAGGTGGCGGGGGCCACGGGCACCTATCAAACCAACTTTCGCGGCAAGGCGCAGGCGGCCATCGATGCGCTGGACAATGGCGCGGACTATGTCTACATCCATCTGGAAGCGCCCGATGAATGCGGGCATCACCATCAGGTGAAGGAGAAGGTCCGGTCGATCGAGCAGATCGACAGGCAGGTACTGACGCCCGTCAAGGCGCACCTGGACGAGCGGGGCGAGCCGTATACCGTTTTGCTCATGCCCGATCACCCCACGCCGCTGTCGATCATGACGCACACCGCCACGCCCGTGCCGTATGCGCTCTATCGCAAAGGAGATTGCGCTGTCAAAAACGTGCGCTATTGCGAGGCCGACGCCGTGGCGCTTGGCACAAAACCCATCGCGGGACACCTGCTGCTTGGGCGCATGACGGGCCGCTGACGGCATTGGCGATATTGTGCCAAAAGGCACTTGCAAAATGCAACCGAATATAGTAATATTACTTGCGTCGTGCAGCAAAGCGTGGAGAGATGGCTGAGCTGGTCGAAGGCGCACGACTGGAAATCGTGTATACGGGGAACCGTATCAAGGGTTCGAATCCCTTTCTCTCCGCCATATAAGAACGTCAGTATTGATACAATGCTGGCGTTTTTATTTTGCACACGGTAGTCGTCAGAAGGTCTTGGTAGCAAGGCTTTCTGGCGGCTTTTTTGTTTTCTGCCATTTGTAGAGTGCAAAGAAAAAGCCCAATCCACGGAGCATATAGGTAGAAAACACCTTGCACTCGGCAAACGGAAACTTGGGGGTGTGCATAGGGTGTGCACTCGG
>CAZRIT010000004.1:0-16559 GCA_964600225.1 uncultured Oscillospiraceae bacterium
TATTCCATCGAGCAGAAGCTGATATCGAGAACCTTTCAAAAAAACGAGATATTCGCGGACGTGACGGAATCATCGAGCCGATTCGGGCTGTAATGAATGAGACAGGAGGGCCTTACGATGGAAAAGGTGAAGGTCGGGTGCAGGATTTACAGGAATATCACGCGTGCGCCGAAAGAAATGGTGGAGCGTTTTCGGGATATTCCCACCAGCAATATCGGAGATGTGATGAACCGCCTGTACTGCATGTACGGGATAGCGTCCATGAACAACAAAAGAATGGCAGGGACCGCTTTTACAATCAAAGCGCCCATGGGCGATAACCTGATGGTCGGCCGCGCTTTGGAGATGGCGCAACCGGGCGATGTGCTTGTGATCGATTCGGGCGGCACGCTGAACCGCAGCACCATGGGTGAGATGATGTTTACCTATGCCCAGGCTCGCGGGCTGGCGGGGATTGTGGTCGATGGCGCCATCCGCGATATCGACAGCATGCGCACGCTGGATATCCCGATCTTTGCAAGAGGCGTGACGCCGCAGGGCCCGTACAAAAAGGGGCCCGGGGAAATCAACGTACCCATTGCATGCGGCGGGCAGGCGGTGATGCCGGGGGATATCATCATAGGCGATTCGGACGGAATTGTGGTCATTCACAAGGAAGACGCGCAGTATGTGGTGGAAGATGTGATAAAAAAAGTGAAATTTGAAGCAGAAACCCTGGAAAGGTACCACGCGGGCAACCTGGGCCGCGAGGCGTACAGGGCAACCTATGAAGACCTTTTGCAAAAGATCGGCGTTACATATTTGGATTGATAAGGATTTGAGAAACCCATGCATGTAAAACCGCGGGCGTTTGGCGCACGCCCAAGCAATACTATTTGGAAAGGAATCGTATAAAAATGATCATTGACACGCATCCTCATGTAATCTCTGACAACATAGAGAAATATCCCATCAACCCGCTGGGCGGCAAACGCTCCAAGTGGTCGGAAAAGCGCGGCTCCAATACCGTTGAGAGCCTGATTGACAACATGAAGGCCGCAGGCGTGGATAAAGCGATTCTGGTGCATTCGTCCACGACCTACGGATATGACTGTAGTTACGTTGCCGACTGCGTTGCAAAATATCCCGGTTTGCTGTGGGGCGTTGGAAGCATCGATTTTCTGGCGGAGGATTCGGTGGAAAAGCTCAAGTACTGGGCCTATGAACGCAATCTGTGCGCAATCCGCTTTTTCACGCACGGCTCCACGCAGGAGAAACAGGTGGAATTTGACGATCCCAAGTCCTTCCCGGCATGGGCGTGGTGCGAGAAGAACAGGTTCCCCGTGATCATGCAGTGCAGAAGCGATGGCTTTGGCATGCTGCACAATGTTTTGAACAGGTATCCGAATCTGCTGATGGCGCTTGACCATGCAGGGCTTCCCTTTGGCAATCTCGAGGATGGCGCGCCGTATAAAGAGCTTGGCCCCGTGGTGGAATTTGCCAAGTATCCCGGCATGCACTTGAAGGTAACGTCGAACCTGTTGAAAAAGTATGCCACTGCGGGCAAGTCGACGCCGCAGGATTTTATGCGTGCAGTGATCGACGGCTACGGCGCGGACAGGATTATGTGGGGCTCCAATTTTCCTTCCTTTGGCGAGAATTTGAAGGAATGCGTGGATGTCATACTGGACGCATGCGTCAAACTCAGTGAAACGGAACGCACGGCTTGCCTAAGCGAAAACGCGAAACGCTTCTTTTCCATTACCGAATAATATAACGGGATAAACGCAGCACGCCTGCCGTCGTTTCGATGGCAGGCGTGCTGTTCAAGATGCGGAGGAGCGAAGCCCTCACATTTCATATTACGGAACGAAACGACGCAGCATCCTTTGCTTTTTACCCGATCAGCGCGCCGAGCACATCGCCGATGTTGCCTAGCATTGCCGTATCGAGCCGTTCCACCTCGCCCGCGTCGGCTGCCTTGGCAATTTCGGGGTCGATGGGCAGCTTGCAGACGGTTTGGATGCCGTGGCGCGCGGCGATTTCCTCGATGTGGCTTTCGCCGAAGATGCTGTGGCGCTTGCCGCAATCGGGGCAGGCAAAGTAGCTCATGTTCTCCACAAGGCCCAGCACGGGGATGTGCATCATGGCGGCCATATTGACGGCCTTTTCTACGATCATGCCCACCAGCTCCTGCGGGGAGGCGACCACGATGACGCCGTCAACGGGCAGGGATTGAAACACCGTCAGCGGCACGTCGCCCGTGCCCGGCGGCATGTCCACAAACAGAAAATCGACGTCGCCCCACAGCACATCCGTCCAGAATTGCTTCACGACCCCCGCAATTACGGGTCCGCGCCATACGACGGGATCGGTGGTGTTTTCCAGCAGCAGGTTGAGGGACATGATTTCGATGCCATTTTTGGTGACCATGGGCAACAGCCCCTGCTCGTTGCCGACAGCGTGCCCATGCACACCGAATGCCTGCGGGATGGACGGCCCCGTGACGTCCGCGTCCATGACGCCCGTTTGGTAGCCGCGCTGCTGCATCATCACAGCCAATAGCGATGCGACCATGCTTTTGCCCACGCCGCCTTTGCCGCTGATGACGCCGACGACCTTTTTGATGTGCGTCAGCTCATGGGGCTTTTCCAAAAAATCCTTTGGGTTTTGTTGCCGATCGCTGCAGCTTTCGCCGCAGGAGGAACAGTCGTGCGTACAGTTTTCACTCATGTGAATCTTGTTACTTCCTTTCAGCTATCTTGTTGATGAGTATACCGCAAACCTCGCTTTTTTACAATCGCACGAAAACGCTTGACAAAAATCGGGCATGCCGTATAATGGACAGGGTGTAAAGCGAAAAACCTTTACAGAAAGCGTGCGGCATGGACAGATTGGTGACTCTCGGGCAACTTTTGGATTGGTATGGCGCGTTTTTAACCCCGCGTCGGCGCTCGCTGGCTACGCAGTATGCCTGCGAGGACTGCTCGCTTTCCGAGATTGCGGAACGGGAGCACATCAGCCGTCAGGCGGTGCGGGATGCTATCGCGCGCGCCGAGCGTGAGCTGACGGATATGGAGGCGCGATTGCGGCTGATCGAGCGCGTACAGAAAACCCGCGCGCTGACCGCGGCGCTTTCCGACATGACCGACGATCCCGCAATGCGGGCAAAGCTGGCTGCACTGACCGATATTTGGGAGGACGACGATGGCGTTTGAGGGCATCTCCGAAAAACTGCAATCGGTATTCAAAAAGCTGACGGGCCGTGGCAAGCTGTCCGAAAAGGACGTTGCCGAAGCCATGCGCGAGATCAAGCTTGCGCTGCTGGAGGCCGACGTCAACTACCTGGTCGTCAAAAATTTTGTCAAAACCGTTTCCGAGCGCGCCGTCGGGCATGAGGTGCTCGAAAGCCTGACGCCCGGTCAGCAGGTTGTCGGCATTGTCAATGAGGAGCTGACCCGCCTGATGGGCGGCGAAAACGCCAAGCTCGATTTCGGCAGCACCAAGCCCGCGGTCATCCTCATGGCGGGCCTGCAGGGCGCGGGCAAAACCACCATGTGCGGCAAGCTGGGCGCATATTTGAAAAAGCAGTATGGCAAGGCGCCGCTCTTGGTTGCGTGCGATATCTACCGCCCCGCCGCCATCGATCAGCTAAAGATCGTGGGCGAAAAGGTGGAGCTGCCCGTGTTCGAGCGCGGCACGCAATCCCCCGTTAAAACGGCCGTCGAGGCCGTGGAGGAGGCCCGCCGCACATTTAAGGATGTGGTCATCCTCGATACCGCGGGTCGGCTGCACATCGACGCGGACATGATGGACGAACTGGTGCAGATTGTCAACCGTGTCAAGCCCGTCGAGGTGCTGTTGGTGGTGGACGCCATGACGGGGCAGGACGCGGTCAACGTGGCCAAGACCTTCAACGAAACCATCGAGCTGACGGGCGTGGTTTTGACCAAGCTGGATGGCGATACCCGCGGCGGCGCGGCGCTGTCGGTGCGGCAGGTGACGGGCAAGCCCGTCAAGTTTGCGGGCGTGGGCGAGAAGCTGACGGACATCGAGCCGTTCCATCCCGATCGGATGGCTTCGCGCATCCTCGGCATGGGCGACGTGCTCAGCCTCATCGAAAAGGCGCAGACGGCGTTCGACGAGAAAAAGTCCACGGAGCTGATCGGAAAGATCAAGACCAACGCCTTCACGCTGGACGATTTTCTGGCGCAGATGGAGCAGATGCAGTCCATGGGAGGCATGGAGGATATCCTCAAGATGATCCCCGGCATGAAGCCGAACCAGCTGCAGGGCGCGCAGATTGATGAAAAGGCCATGGCGCAGACCAAGGCCATCATCCAATCCATGACCAAGGCGGAGCGCAACAACCCCGATATCCTCAACGCGGGCCGCAGGAAGCGCATTGCGCGCGGCAGCGGTACTTCGATACAGCAGGTGAATCGCCTCATCAACCAGTTCAACGCTTCCAAGCAGATGATGAAGCAGCTGACAGGCGGGCGGTTCAAAAAGAAGGGCCGCTTCGGCGGCGGGATGCCGTTCGGCTTCTGAAAACACGCGGCACGGACGGACAACGATTCTTTGCTTCTTTTCTTTTTGAAGAAAAAGATGAAAAATACATTGGAGGAACAGATACAATGCTTAAAATCAGGCTGCGCCGCATGGGCGCAAAGAAGGCTCCCTACTACCGCATCGTGGTTGCGGATTCCCGCGCGCCCCGCAACGGCGCATTTGTCGAAGAAATCGGCTACTACAACCCCCTAAAGGAACCCGTGGAGCTCAACGTGAACAACGAAAAGGCCGCCAACTGGATGAAAAACGGCGCGCAGCCGACCGAAACCGTGCGCGCCCTGCTCAAAAAGAGCGGCGCGATCGAATAAGGCGGAAGGATCGATACGATGGAAGAATTGGTTCGCTTTATCGCCAAAAGCCTCGTGGACGATCCCGAAGCGGTTGTGGTCACCTCGCATGCCGACGGTGACGAAACGGTGATTGAGCTGTCCGTGGCGCAGGGCGACATGGGCAAGGTCATCGGGCGGCAGGGGCGCATTGCCAAGGCGATCCGCACGGTCGTCAAGGCGGCAAGCGTCAAACAGGATACCAAGTACATGGTCGAAATCGTTGAAAAATAATTACCTGCGCGTGGGACAAATCGTGCGCGCGCACGGCGTACGCGGCGACGTCAAGGTGCTGCCGCTGACGGACGATACCGAGCGCTTCCGCCTGCTGACGGAAGCGTTCGTTGAACGCCGCGGGCAGTACGAGCCTGTCCGAGTGGAACGTGTGCGCCTGCAGCCCGATGCGGCGTTGATGCACATCGTGGGCGTGGATACCCCCGAGCAGACGGAAAAGCTCAAAAACGCGTTCCTGTGCGTGGATCGGCAAAACGCCGTCAAGCTGCCTGAGGGGACGTATTTTGTGGCGGATCTGGTCGGCTGCGAAACGTCCGATACCCTGGGCAACCGCTTTGGCCGCGTAACCGACGTGCTGGAGACGGGCGCAAACGACGTGTACGAGATCGAGCACGGCAAGCTCATGGTGCCCGCGCTCAAGCGCGTGCTGCACGAGGTGGATACCGAGAACGGGCGCATCGTGTTCGAGCACGAGGTGCTAAAGGAGGTCGGGCTGTTTGCGGATTGATATCCTAACGCTGTTTCCGCAGATGTTTGCGGGCGTGTTTTCCGAAAGCATGCTGGGTCGCGCGCAGGCAAACGGCATCCTCGATATCCGTCTGCACAACATCCGCGATTATACCGATAACAAGCACCGTAAGACCGACGACTATCCGTTCGGCGGCGGCGCGGGCATGGTCATGATGGCGCAGCCCATCTACGACTGCGTGGACGCGGTGCTCGACGGCGCGGCGGTAAAGCGGATCCTGCTCACCCCGCGCGGAAGGCTGCTGACGCCCGCGGTGGCAAAGGAACTGGCAAACGAGGAGCGCATATTGCTGCTGTGCGGCCACTATGAGGGCGTGGATGAACGCGTCATGGCCATCATGGACGATGAAATCAGCATCGGCGACTATGTGCTGACCGGGGGCGAACTGCCCGCCATGGTGCTGGTGGACGCGCTCAGCCGCTTCATTCCCGGCGTACTGGGCTGTGAGGAAAGCGCGGAGGAGGAATCGTTCTCCGAGGGCTTGCTGGAATACCCGCAGTATACGCGGCCCGCGGAGTTTCGCGGCATGGCCGTGCCCGAAATATTGCTCAACGGCCACCATGCCAACATCGCCAAGTGGCGGCGTGAGCAGGCGCTGATCAAAACCGCGGAGCAGCGCCCCGATCTATTGGAGAAAAAGCGCGGCTAGACAGCCTAAAATCAGCTTGCAATCGGGCAAACGCTGTGTTATAATCGCGTTCGTGACATAACGGGCGGTCCTCTGTTCGGCATCGGATATGAACGCTTGGCAACGAAAGGAGAATATTCAAATGTCGGACATCATTCGTGAACTGGAAAAAGAGCAGGTGCGTACGGACCTGCCCGCACTGGAAGTGGGCGACCTCGTACGCGTCTATGTAAAGGTCATCGAGGGCAACCGCGAGCGGTTGCAGAACTTTGAAGGCATCGTCATCAAGATTCAGGGCGGCGGCGTGCGCAAATCCTTCACCGTGCGCAGAATCTCCTATGGCGTAGGCGTGGAAAGAACCTTCCCGTACAACAGCCCCCGCATCGGCCGCATCGAGGTCGTGCGCCACGGCGTTGTGCGCCGCGCAAAGCTGTTCTACCTGCGCGAGCGTTCGGGCAAAGCGGCCAAGATCCGCGAGCGCATCGACGAGAAAAAGTAACCATCGACCAAGTTTGTCAAAAAGCCTCCGAAAGCCGATCGGCTCGGGGGCTTTTTTAACTCCCGACGGGTGTGGTATAGTATATATATGGAACAAAAAGATACAATGCTGATTCAATGGTATCCCGGCCACATGGCCAAGGCGCGCAGGATGCTGATAGAGAACCTCAAGCTCATCGACGCGGTCGTGGAGCTGGTCGATGCGCGTGCGCCCGTGGCCACCAGAAACCCCGATTTTGACGATCTGTTTCAAAACAAGACCCGCGTGGTGCTGCTCAACAAGAGCGATCTGGCCGATCGGGAGGCGACAAAGCTGTGGATTCGGCACTTCACCGCGCTTGGCATATCCGCGGGCGCCATCGTATCCACGGGCGACGGAGCCAAAAAGACGGCGATTTCACTCATCGACCGCGCCGTGCACACGCGTGTGGAGGCATGGAAGGCCAAGGGCGCCAACAAGGTGGTGCGCATCATGGTGGTGGGCATTCCCAACGTCGGCAAGTCCACCTTCATCAACCGTCTGGCGGGCGCCAGATTTGCCAATGTGGGCGACAAGCCGGGCGTGACCAAGGGCAAGCAATGGGTGCGCATCACGCCGTATCTGGAACTGATGGATACGCCCGGGCTGCTGTGGCCCAAGCTGGCCGACCCGAAAAAGGCGCTGGAGCTTGCGTATATCGGCTCCGTCAAGGACGACGTAATGGATACCGAGCGGCTGGCGGCAAACTTGCTGGCCGAGCTGATTGTGCGGTGTCCCGCGGCGCTGCAGGCGCGCTACAAAAAGCTCGCGCCCGATACCGCGCCTGCCGAGCTGCTCGAGGCCGTGTGCCTGTCGCGCGGGTTTGTGCAAAAGGGCGGCGTATTGGACACGGAGCGCGCGGCAAGGATTGTGCTGGATGAATTCCGCGCGGGCAAGATTGCCTGTGTCACGTTTGAACGCCCCACGGAGGCCAACGATGGCAAGGATACCTGAGCAGGAACGGCTTATGCGGCTTACCGAGCCCGACCGCGCCTATTGGGAGCAGGCGGGGTGCCTGCTTGCGGGCATGGACGAGGTCGGCCGCGGGCCGCTGGCAGGGCCTGTTACGGTGTGCTGCGCGGCGATGCCCGCCGAGCCGCTGATACCGTACGTCAACGATTCCAAAAAGCTCTCGCCCGGGCGGCGTGAGCAGCTGTATCAAGAACTGACGAAGACGGCGCAGGCTTACAGCGTTGCGTGGGTGTGGCCCGATGTGATTGACCGCGTCAACATCCTCAACGCCACCAAACAGGCGTTTGCGGAGGCATTCCGCCAAATCGGCGCGCCCGTGACGGATGTGCTCATCGACGCGCTGACGGGGCTGGATATCCCCGCCAACCAACATGCCCTCATCCACGGCGACGCGCTGTCGTACTCGATTGCGTGCGCGTCGATCATTGCCAAGGTCGAGCGCGACCGCTACATGGAGGCGCAGGATGCGCTGTATCCCGCGTACGGCTTTGCAAGGAACAAGGGCTACGGCACGGCGGAGCACATCGCAGCCCTCCGCGCGCACGGCCCGTGCCCCATCCATCGAAAATCGTTTATAGGGCGTTTCGTATGAGCACGACCGATACGGGCAGGCGTGGGGAGCGCATGGCGCAGCGGTATTTGAAAGGTCTTGGCTATCGGCTGCTGCAAAGGAACTACCGCAGCGGGCACCATGAAATCGACCTGATCATGGCCGATGGCGACACGGTGGTGTTTGTGGAGGTCAAGGCCAGAAGCGGCACGGCCTTCGGCACGCCCGCCGAGCAGGTGACGCTGCGCAAACAGCGCTTTTTGCGGCTGGCGGCGGAGGCGTATTTGATGCAGGAGGGATTATCGAATATGCCTGCGCGTTTCGACGTGGCGGAGGTATACCTGGGGGAGAACCGCGTCAACCATATTGTGAACGCTTTCTAGCGCGCGGCCTGGCAGCGGCGTTTGCCATATGCGCGCGCTTGTGCTATATTGTTGGCACCGAGGATGGAGAAAGGAAGAACCATGCGCAAAATCCTTGTCATCGCGCTTGCCTTGGCCATGCTGCTTGTTCCCGTCGCCGCATTGGCAGAGGAAGGCGAGGAAAACCTTCTGTATAACGGTGATTTCGCCGTCGCGTCGGAATCGGCGGCGCTGCCTGCGGGCTGGGAGGCGGAGTACTACCTGGCCGAGTCGGGCTACGCGTATTTCGGCGCCGATGAAACGGCGGGCGTATATGTGGGCATTGGCAACACCGAGGAAAACGACGCGCGCGTCTGCCAGGCGGTTTCGGTGGAACCCAACGCCTGCTATCGCGTCAGCGCGCTGGTGCAGACGTCGGGCGTGACGGGCGGCACGGGCGCAACGCTCTCCATCGATAATTATGCCGCGGACGGCACCTACTGCTATTCCGAAAACCTGTTTGGCGATAACGACTGGCGTACCGTCACCATGTATGTGCTCACGGGCGCGGAGCAGACTGAGCTGCGCGTTGCCATGCGGCTGGGCGGCTATGGCACGCTGGCCATGGGGCAGGCAAAGTTTGCCGATATCTCTCTTGTTCGGTGCGAGGCTCCGCGCGATGCGGTCGTCATCCGTTTGGAAGACGATCACGGCACGGTCACATCCGTAACGCAGACGGAGGAGACCACCGTGGAGGACGTGGAGACGGAGCGGGGCAGCCTGGTTGGGCTTTTGGCGTTGACGGTGCTGTGCGGGGCGGCGTTTGCGGCGCTGTATCGGTATATGCTGCGCTTTGAGGACGCTTTTTTCGAACGGAAGATCAAAAGCGGCACGATTGCCGTACGGACGGTGCTCACGGCCGCGTTTATCCTGCGGCTCGCGCTTTCCATTGTCTATTACGGGCACCCGACGGATATCGGCTGCTTTATGGCGTGGGGCAACGCGGCGCTCAACAACGGACTTTCCAACTTTTACACTTCCGGCATGTTTGCCGATTATCCGCCGGGCTACATGTATATATGCGCGGCGCTTTCGTGGATTTGCGAGATCTTGCAGCTTCCCTACGGCAGCACGGCGATGGCGTTTGTGTACAAGCTCCCCGCCACGTTTGCGGACCTTGTGAGCGCATACCTGGTGTACCGCATTGCGCGCAAAAACGGCGTCGGCGAGGGCTTTTCGCTTGCATTGACGGCGGTGTTGGCGCTCAACCCCGTGCTGATGTTCGTATCGGGCGCATGGGGGCAGATCGATACGCTGCTGACGCTGCTGTTTGTGGTAACGATCTATCTGTTGCAGAGAGATCGGCGCATCGCCGCGGGCGCGGTATACGGGCTGGCGATCCTGTTAAAGCCGCAGGCGCTGATGCTCGGGCCGCTGTTTGCGGTGGCGTTTATTGCGGATATCTTTGTCAAGGACGGCAAAAAGCGCCTGGGAGAGACGGCGCTGGCCGTGCTTGCCGCGCTGGCGGTGCTGTGCCTTGGGTCGCTGCCGTTTCGCGGCACGCAGAGCTGGTACTGGCTGATTCAAAAGTACATGTCCACGGCCTCGTCGTACCCGTATGCGGCCATTGAGGCGTTCAACTGCCCGTCGCTGTTCGGCGGCAACTGGAAATCCGTGGACGCCACACGGCTGGGCGTATCCTTCCGCATCTGGGGGACGGCGGCCATCGTGACGGTGGTGATGGTGAGCGGGTATATCTATGCCAAATCGTTCCGTAAGAGCCGCGGCGCGCTGTATCTGACAAGCGCCATGCTGATTATGGGCGTGTTCACGTTCGGCCACTACATGCACGAGCGCTACATGCTGCCCGTGCTGATGCTTCTCATGATGGCGTACCTGTACTATCGCGACCGCAGGATTCTGGCTGCGTTCGGCGCGGTGACGGTTTCGTCGCTGCTGAATGTGCGTGCGGCGATGTTCATTGTCGATCATCAGACCGCGCGGGGCACGCTGTATGAGTTCATCACGCGGTTTGGTTCCGCGCTGACGGTGCTGGCGTGCGCGTACCTGATCTACATTACGGTGCGCGTTGCCCTGCAAGGGGAAACCGTCACCGCGGCGGTGCTGCCCAAGCAGGAGCCAAAGCCTGCTGCGCGCCGCGTGCCGATGCTGCCAACCAAGCCGACCGATCTGAAGCTGCCGTGGGGCAAGCGGGACTGGGTATACGTTGTTGCGGTAACGGCCGTGTACGCGGCGGTGGCCCTGACCAACCTTGGCACGTTGTCCGCGCCCGAAACCTATTGGGAAACGGATACGGCGGGCGACGGCGTGACGGTAACGCTGGACGGCGAGCGGGAGATCGCCGAATTCTGGGTGTACGGCAACATCCGAAAGGGCGGCGTGCTGCTCATTGACGATGGCGTCGAGCAGACCACGTTTGAGCAGATCTACGACGATATGTTCCGCTGGCGGCTGGTCGGCGTCAACATGCAAAGCGATACGGTGACGGTTTCCCTGTATTCGGGCAGCGTCAAGATCAACGAGATGGCCTTCTTCGACGCCTACGGCGTGCGGATTCCCGTTACCGTGACGGCTGCCACGGCGGGCGCGGAACGGCTGTTTGACGAGCAGCAGACCGTGCCCGATATCCCAAGCTACTATAACGGCATGTATTTTGACGAGCTGTACCACGGCCGCACGGCATACGAGCACCTGCACAACCTTTCGCCGTACGAAAACTCCCACCCGCCGCTTGGGAAGCTGTTCATCATGATCGGCATTTGGCTGTGCGGCATGAATCCGTTTGGCTGGCGGCTCATCGGGGCGCTGTTTGGCATTGCGATGCTGCCGATACTGTACCTGTTTGGCAAGCGGCTGTTTAAAAATGCAGAGTTTGCGCTGGTGGCGACGGGGCTGTTTGCGTTCGATTTCATGCACTTTACCCAAACGCGCATCGCGACCATCGATGTGTACGCGGTGTTCTTTATCCTGCTGATGTACTACTACATGTACCAGTACATCAGCATGAACTTCTTTGCCGACGAACTCAAGCGCACCTACAAGCCGCTGTTTCTGGCGGGGTTGTTCTTTGGCATCGGCGCTGCGTGCAAGTGGACGTGCATCTATGCGGGCATCGGGCTGGGCGTGCTGTTCTTTGGCTCCCTGATTGCGCGCTACTTTGAATACCTCAAGGTCAACCGTTATGGCTCGGCTGCGCAGAAGGAGCGCGTCAGGCCCTTCCGAACGTATGCGCTCAAGACAGTGGGCATGTGCTGCATATTCTACATTGCCATCCCCGTGGCAATTTACTTCCTTTCGTATTTGCCGTACTTCATCTACGAGGCGGGGGAGACGGCGGGCTACGGCTTTGGCGATATGTGCCGTACCTTCTGGAAGTATCAAGAGTTCATGTTCAACTACCACAGCGACCTGGTGGCCACGCACCCGTATCAATCGAGCTGGTATAGCTGGCCGCTGACGCTCAGGCCCATGTGGTACTACTTCAACGGCTACGGCGGCGGGCGGTTCGTTTCCACGCTGAGCGCATCGGGCAACCCTGCGGTATGGTGGATCAGCACATTTGGCGCGGTGGCGTTGCTGACGCTAAGGATACTCAAAAAGATCGAGCCCGACCGCGCGCTGCAGATACTGTGCATCGGCGTATTGGCCAATTACCTGCCGTGGGTGCTGGTAAGCCGCTGCACGTTCATCTACCACTTCTTTGCCACGGTGCCGTTTATCCTGCTGTCCACGGTGTACCTGCTGCAATGGCTGGAAAGGAAGTATCCCGCGCTGTCCATGGCCAAGTGGTGCTGGCTGACGCTTGCGATCCTGTTTTTTATCCTGCTGTACCCGGGCATTTCGGGGCTGGCGGTATCGCCCGAGTGGGCGGCGTTTATTGCAAAATTGCCGGGAGGTACGTTGATGTATGGCGCATGAGAACGCGCATGGCCCGCTTGGCACAATCGTGCAGTTTGTGAAATTCGGCGTCGTAGGCGTGGCCAATACGCTGGTGGATTTTGTGGTGTTTCAACTGCTCAACCTGCTGCTTGGCTGGACGTATGTGGCGCAGGTCATCAGCTACTCCTGTGGCGTGGCCAACAGCTACCTGCTCAACAGTTCCTGGACGTTCAAAAAGGAGCGTACGGGCTCGTTTCGGGAGATGGCGCTGTTTCTTGCGGTCAACCTGCTCTCCCTCGGCGTGTCGCTGGGGGTGATGTGGCTGTGCAAGGAACGGCTGGGCGTGACCGACCTGTGGGTGAGCGGCTGGGTACCTGCGGCCCTGCGCAAGGTGATCAAGGGCGATACCGTTGCCAAGCTCATCGCCACCTGTGTGGCCATTGTGGTGAATTTCCTGGGCAATCGCCTGTTCGTGTTCCGCGGCAAGGAGGAAAATAAGGAGGCGTAATCACATGCTCATGCGCGTACAAAGCCATGGCCTCTGCGGCATTGGCGGCTTCCCCGTCTCGGTGGAGACGGATATTGCCAACGGCCTGCCCAACTATGAAACGGTGGGTCTGCCCGATGCTGCGGTCAAGGAATCGCGCGAGCGCGTGCGCGCCGCCATCAAAAACGCGGGGTTTGTGTTCCCGACCGCGCGCATTACCGTCAATCTGGCGCCCGCTGATATGAAAAAAACGGGCGCGGTGTATGATTTGCCCATTGCGCTGTCGATTCTGGGCGCTTCGGGCCAGCTTGGCGCGGCGCCCGATGCGGATTGCATCCTGTTTGGCGAGCTGGGGCTGGATGGCTCCGTGCGGCCGATTGCGGGCGTGCTGCCGATGGTCATCGACGCCGCCGCGCAGGGTGCGCACAGCTTCCTTGTGCCGTCGGACAACGCCGAGGAGGCCGCGTGCGTGGAGAGCGTGCGGATATTCCCCGTGAAAACGCTGGCCGAGGCGGTGGAACACATCAAGGGCACGGCCCCGATTCCCGCCTATCCCGCCCAAACGTGGCGGCAGGAGGAGCTGGCATACACGGCCGATTTTAAGGATATCAAGGGCCAGCAGGGGGCCAAGCGCGCAGCGGAAATTGCCGTGGCGGGCGGGCACAACCTGCTGCTCATCGGCACGCCCGGCTCGGGCAAAACCATGCTGGCGCGCGCGGTGCCTTCCATCATGCCGTCGCTGACCTATCGGGAGTCCCTGGAGATTACCAAAATCCACTCCGTCGTCGGCGCGGTCAAGGGCCGCGGAATGATGAAGGAACGGCCGTTCCGCGCGCCGCATCACGGCGCATCGTCCGCGGCGCTGGTCGGCGGCGGTTCGCAGGCGCAGCCCGGCGAGATCAGCCTGGCCCATTACGGCGTGCTGTTTTTGGATGAACTGCCCGAGTTCCACAGGGATGTGCTGGAGGCGCTGCGCCAGCCGCTGGAGGACGGGTTTATCACCGTCAGCCGCTCGGCCAACACCGCCACCTATCCCGCCGAATTCATACTGGTGGCGGCCATGAACCCGTGCCCGTGCGGCAACTACGGCTCGCGCGTCAACCGCTGCCGCTGTACGCCGTTTCAGGTGCAGCGCTACCGCAGCCGCATCTCGGGGCCGCTGCTGGACCGCATCGACATCCAGGTGGAGATGCCCGAGGTCGGTTATGGTGAGCTTTCCGATAAGGGAAGCGGCGAGCCGTCGGCGGAAATCCGCAAGCGCGTCGACGCCGCGCGCGATATCCAGCGGCGGCGCTTTCGGGACGAGGGCATCGTCATGAACGCCGGGATGAACACCGCATTGACCAAAAAATACTGTGCGCCCGACGCCGAAAGCGAAAAGCTGCTGCAACGGGCCTTTGCCGACAGGCACCTGTCCGCGCGCGCCTACCAGCGCATCCTCCGCGTGGCGCGCACCATTGCCGATGTGGAGGGGAGCGAACGCGTGCAGCTATCGCACTACGCGGAGGCCATCCAGTACCGCAGCCTCGACGCAATCGGGAGTGAGGCATAGCATGCGCAACATCGGGCAGGCGGAACGGCTGCATCTTTGGCTAAGCTACGGCGTGGGGCACAACGTCAGGCAGTTTACGGAAACCTGTCGGCGCTTTCCCGACCTGTCGGAGGCGTACGGTCTGGCAAAGCATCAGCGCGCCGCCGCCTTTTCGTTTTTGCCCGCGCGCGCCGCGGAACGGCTGACGGCTGCCGCCGAGGACAGCTTTTTGGATGCGTTTATCGAGCGGCTGGACGGCATGGGCGTGGACGCCGTCATGCCCATGCACGCGGACTATCCTGCGCTGTTAAAACAGATATTCGACCCGCCGAGCGTCCTGTATGTCAAGGGGACGCTTACGTCGTTGCCGCCCGTTTCCATTGCCGTGGTCGGCACGCGCACGCCCAGCGATTACGGCAAGCGCATGGCCGAGACATTCTCGTATGCCTTGGCGGGTGCGGGCGCATGCGTGGTATCGGGCCTGGCGGCGGGCGTGGACACCTATGCCGCGCGCGGGGCGCTGGCCGTTTCGGATGCGGCATGCCCGACGGTGGCGGTGCTTGGCAGCGGCATTGATGTGGTGTATCCGCGTGGCAACGAGCGTTTGTTTGCCGAGATTGCGGAGCGCGGCGCGGTGGTGACGGAGTTTTTGCCGGGCGAACCGCCCATGCGCGAGCACTTTCCCGCCCGCAACCGCATCGTCAGCGGGTTCTCCGACGGGATACTGGTTGTGGAAGCCGCCGAGCGCAGCGGCACCTCCATCACGGTCGGCTGCGCGCACGAGCAGGGGCGCGAGGTGTTTGCCATCCCCGGGCGCATTACGGATATCATGAGCGTGGGCACCAACCGCCTGATTCAATCGGGCGCCGCCAAGCCCGTGTTTGCGGTGGAGGATATCCTGTGCGAGTTTCGGGGAGCTGCGGCGTTTGCCGAAGGCGGCGCGCCGACGGCAAGGGAGGTTCCGATTTCCACGTTGTCCAACGAGGAACGGAGCGTCTATTTGGCGCTGAAAACGGGGGAACGCAGCTTCGACGAACTGTTTGAAATGCTTGGCTTCGGGGCGGGGTTGTTGAATTCGACCTTGACAGCCATGCAGTTTTCGGGAATAATTAAGCAATTGCCCGGCCGCGTTTATGCGGCGGATACGCTCCGTACCGTGGTACGGGAAGACGAACAAGCGGAGGAATGAACGGAATGGCTGAAACTCTTGTGATCGTGGAATCGCCCGCAAAGGCGAAGACGATCGGCAAATTTTTAGGGAGTAAATATAAGGTGGTCGCATCCAACGGCCATGTGCGCGATCTGCCAAAAAGCCAGATGGGCGTGGACGTGGACAACAACTTTGCGCCCAAGTATATTACGCTGCGCGGCCGCGGCGAGGTGCTCGAACGCATCCGCAAGGAGGCCAAGCAGGTCAAAAAGATCTATCTGGCGACCGACCCAGACCGCGAGGGCGAGGCCATCAGCTGGCACCTTGCCAACGCGCTCAAGCTCGATGAAAGCAGCAAGTGCCGCATCGTGTTCAACGAAATCACCGCCAATGCGGTCAAAAACTCCATCAAAAACGTCCGCTCGATCGATATGCGGCTGGTCAACGCCCAGCAGGCGCGCAGGATTCTGGACCGCATTGTGGGCTACAACATCAGCCCGCTGTTGTGGCGCAAGATCCGCAAGGGGCTTTCGGCGGGCCGCGTGCAGTCCGTCGCGACGCGCATCATCTGCGACCGGGAGAACGAAATCAACGCCTTTGTGCAGGAGGAATTCTGGACAATCGAGGCGCAGCTGAACGATCCCAACGGCAAAAAGCCGTTTGCGGCGCGCTACTTCGGGGAAAACGGCAAGAAGGCCGAGCTGCATACCGAGGCCGATGCGCAGCGTGTACTGGACATCGTCAAGGATGGCCCGTTTACGGTAACGGAGATCAAGCTGGGCGAGCGCGTGCGGCATGCGGCGGCGCCGTTTACCACCAGCAGCCTCCAGCAGGAGGCCAGCC